>NZ_JAENSV010000049.1:0-38268 GCF_016613265.1 Pseudomonas sp. MF6751 | reverse complement strand
CGGGGCATCAGTTATATCTGTGTCGGCTGCCAGGTCGTCACGGGAGCAAGCTCCCTCGCCACAGATTTAGCGTCGTGCCGAAGTTGTGTAGATACCTATGGCCATCGCAGGCAAGCCAGCTCCCACATTTGACCTCATCAGTTTGAGTTCTTTGAAACATCCACTATCTGGTTACGGCCGCTGTGCTTGGCCTGATACAACGCCTGATCAGCCTTGAGCAGCAGGTCTTCAAGGGAGGTACGGCTGTGCTTCTGCCAGGTACTCAGGCCGATGCTTACGGTGATCGGTTGCTCATCCCCGGCCACTCTCGGCAAGTGCTGGACCCCCTTGCGGATATGCTCGGCGATCACCCACGCGCCCTTGGCGTCGGTATTGGGCAGCACCACCGCGAACTCTTCACCGCCATAACGCGCCGCCAGGTCGGCAGGGCGGCGGATATGGCTGGCGATCACATGCGCGACTGCACGCAACGCCTCATCGCCGCCCTGGTGACCATGGCGGTCGTTGAAGGCCTTGAAGTGGTCCACATCGATCATCAGTACGCTCAACGACTCGGTTGAGCGTTGTGCCCGGTCCCATTCCAGCCGCAAGCGTTCGTCCAGCGTGCGACGGTTGGCCAGGCCGGTGAGGGCATCGGTGGCTGCCAGTTCTGACAGCACCTGTTCAGCCCGATGGCGACGGCGCAGTTCCATGCACAGCGCCCAAGTCAGCCACAACAGGCCCACGCACAACACTCCGGTCGCGATGCTGACCAGCCACGCCGCACGCCGCCAGGGTGCGAACATTTCATCGCTGGACAAGGCCACCGCCACGATCAGCGGCAAGTTGCCCACATTCGAAAAACTGTAGAGCCGTGCATGGCGATCGACACTGGAGATACTTTGGAAGCTGCCGTCCCTTTCGCGCAGCATGCGCGCCACATTCGGGCGCTGGCTCAGGTCCTTGTCGACGATATCTACTTCCAGCAGAGGCTCTTGCGCCAGCAGGATGCCTTGGTGGTTGAGCAGGTTGATGGTGCTGTTGCTGCCGATGTTCAAGCTGCTGAACAACTGATGAAAGTACGAGAGGCGCATGGACGCGACCGCCACTCCCAGGAAGCGCCCATCCGGTGACGAAACGCGACGGCTGAACGCGATGCGCCAGGGGTCGGCACACTGGCAGCGCGCCATGAACGGGCGGCTGATATACAAGCCCAGGTCGGGGTTGATGCGGTGCGCCTGAAAATAGTCCCGATCGGCAAAGTTACCCAGCTTGGGCGTGAGCAGGGACGAATCGGCAATCACCTCGCCGGCCGGGTCCAACAGCAGGATATCGCCCTTGTAGGGCGCCGCTGCGGAACGATCAAACAGCACCAAGTGCCTGATGCTCTCTGAAACGTCTTGCAGGTCGGTGCGCTCGGTGGCGCTGATCAAGCCTTTGAGGGCCATGTCGTAAAGTTCGACATTGCGCAGCACATCAGCGTCGATCAATTGAGTGATGGTGTTGGCGGTGCGCTTGGCCGTCTGCAGGGTGTTGGCATGTTCACGAATCAGCAGCGCAGTGACGACCCCCACGATCAGCAACACTGTGAGCGTACTGCCCAGGATCAGCAGGCGCTCCGGGCGGCGGTTGGGGCGGGTAGGGCTTGAACTCATCGGGCACACTTCTGCGTTGAGAATGCCCTTAGCGTAGTAGCAACTCTTAAATATGGCTGTAGGAGCGAGCTTGCTCGCGAAAAACTCACAGACGCCGCGTTTATTCAGGAAGCACGCGTTATCGTTAACGTTTTTCGCGAGCAAGCTCGCTCCTACCTGTACTCAGAACACGTTGATCGGGTAATCCACGATCACACGGTATTCATCCACATCGCGGTCCACTGCAGAGTAGCCATTGCTGCCGCGATTGGTCGCCCATTGCAGGCGCACGGCCAAGTCCTTGGTCGTGCCGCCCTGCACCACATATTTCAGGTCGATATCGCGCTCCCAGTGCTTGGCGTCCTTGCCATCGGCGCTGTACCAGTTGCTGTAGCCACGACTGTTGGGGTCGACCTTGGTCAGGTCGGTCTTGCCGCTGATGTAGGACACGGTGGACGTCAGGCCGGGCACGCCGAGGCCGGCGAAGTCGTAGGCGTACTTGAGCTTCCAGGAGCGCTCGTTGGGCCCGTTGAAATCCGAGTACTGCTGGGAGTTGTCCAGGTACACGCTGTCGCCCTGGGTAATGTAGTCGAACGGCGTATTGCCATTGACCCGCTGATAAGTCGCCGTGACGCTGTGGTTGCCCACGCCCACGGTGAAATGCAGGCTGTAGGTGTTGTTGTCGATATCCCCCAGCAGCGATTGGCCGGTGTCCTGGGTGTGGTAGTAGTGCAGGCCGGGGGTCAGGCTGACCAGGTCGTTCAGGGCATAGGTGTATTCCAGGTCGTAGTAATACTGGTGCCAGACGTCCTTGAGTTCGGAGGCGTACAGGTTGCTGGTCAGCCCCTCGATCCCGCTGAACGACACGCCAGCCCAGTCCAGATGCTGGCTGTCGGTGTTGGCGGGTAGAGTGCCGTAGCTGGTGCCGATGCGCCGATGGCCGCTCTGGTTGTAGAGCTTGGTGAAACTGGCCTGGCCACCTTCGATCATCCAGCCGTCAAAGCTGTGGTTGGTCAGGCTCACGCCACGGAAAGTCTGCGGCAACATGCGCGTCATGCCGCCGGCGATCACCGGGTTGTTGAGGAACAGGTCGCCGGCTTTCAGTTCGGTGTCGAAGGCGCGCAGCTTCAAGGTGCCGCCAGCCGTCGAGAACGAACCTGGCGCTTTGCCGTTGCCGCTGCCATACGGAAGGATGCTGGAACCATCCGTACCACCACCGCCGTCGAGCTTGAGGCCGAGCATGGCATTGACGTCCAGGCCGAAGCCGACGGTGCCCTGGGTGTAGCCGGATTCGAAGGTGCCGATAAAGCCCTGGCCCCATTCCTTGCTGTCATCGGTATGAATATCGCGTCGGTCGCGGTTCATGTAGTAGTTGCGGGTGTTGATCGTGAGGTGCGAACCCTCGACGAAACCTTCGGCGGGCGGGGCGTCTGTCGCATGGGCAAGGGGGATGATCGTTGCTGCGATTGCGAGGAATAACGGGGTGAACGTCAGCGAGTTCTTCACCGGTGGAGCTCCTTTGGTCAATCATGAACGGCCAGTGTCGTGGGGGTGTGCCCGGCCTTTTTTCACGGCAAAAAAAAGCCGCTGAAGTCAGCGGCTTTAAGACAGATTCCCAGTGTAGAGCCCTGGAAATAAGTCGAGGGAAATTCGGGTGAGTGGTCAGCTGCCTTTGCCGTCGCGCTCATCGATGCGTCAAAGTAACGCAGGCGAGCGGTGCGATACAGAGTGTAACAAGATAATAACTATTGCCCAAACCGCAACAGTGAGGGCCATGGGATCTTCTGTGGGAGCTGGCTTGCCTGCGATGCAGACACCTCGGTATGCCAGGCCTACCGTGGTGATGCTATCGCAGGCAAGCCAGCTCCCACATTTTGACCGAGTTGTTTAGACCGGCAGGGTGATACCAAACGTATTGCCACCGCCTTCACTACGCACAAACACATCCCCCCCATGCATCAACGCAATCGCCTTGACGATGGCCAGCCCCAGCCCGTGATTGGCCCCGCTGTTGCTGCGCGAGGCATCCACTCGATAGAAGCGCTCGAACAGGCGTGGCAAGTGTTCGCTGGCAATGACCTCGCCGGGGTTGGTCACGCCAATCGCCACCTGGTGTGCCTGCACTTCAATGTGCACGTCGATGACGTGCCCCGGCGCGGTGTGTTGCACGGCATTGCTCAGCAGGTTGATCAGTGCGCGGCGCAGGTGGGCCTTTTCGATCTGTACCACGGCATCGCCGTGCACGCGCACTTCGACCTGGGCGTCTTCGAGGATGAAGTCCAGGTAGTCGAGGGTGGTGGCCACTTCATCGGCCAGGGCGCTTTCGATCAGCTTGGTGGCCTTGCTGCCCTGGTCGGCGCTGGCGAGGAACAGCATGTCATTGATGATCGAGCGCAGCCGTTCCAGCTCTTCCAGGTTCGATTGCAGCACCTCGAAATACTGCTCCGCCGACCGACCGCGAGTGAGGGCCACCTGGGTCTGGCCAATCAGGTTGGTGAGCGGCGAACGCAGTTCATGGGCGACGTCGGCGTTGAACGATTCCAGGCGCGAATACGCCTGCTCGACACGGTCGAGGGTGGCGTTGAACGAATTGACGAACTGGCTCAATTCCGGCGGCAGCGGCGACAGGTGCAGGCGCCCGGAGAGTTTCGGCGGCGCAAGCTTTTGCGCCTCATCCGAGAGTTTGCCCAGGGGCTTGAGGCCGATACGCGCGACCCAGAACCCCAACAGTGCCGCCAGTGTTACACCCACCAGCGCGAGGCTGATCAACGCCACCAGCAAGTGATGCTGGGTGGCACGGAAGTTTTCCGTGTCGATGGCAATCATGAAACGCAGCGCCGGGCGCTGGTCCTTGGCTGAAAACTGGCTGACCAGCACCTTGAAGGGATAATCGTGATCCGGTAGACGCAGGTCGCGCTTACCCGTAGCGCCCTCGGCAAAGGCACGAATCTGCGCATCCGGCTCACCGTATTCGTAGCTCGGGTCGCTGCTGACCACCCAGAAACGGATGCGCTTGTCTTCTTCCCCCAACAGCTTGAGCTTGGACCTGATCTTGGCCCAATGCTCCGGCGTGCCGAAGCGATTGATCGACGACTCCAGCACGCTGTAGCGCGCATCCAGCTCGGCACCTGGCAACAACCCCAGGCCACGGTCGACCTGCTGGTACAGCGCGCCGCCGATCAACAGAAAGATCAGCAGCGCCACCAGGGTGAACATGCCACTCAGGCGCAGGGCGATGGAGTTAGCGACCACTGTGGTTTTCCTGCATGCGGTTCTCCAGCACATAACCCATGCCGCGAATGGTGTGCAGCAGCTTGTGTTCGAACGGCCCATCGAGCTTGGCGCGCAAGCGCTTGATCGCCACTTCCACCACGTTGGCATCGCTGTCGAAATTGATGTCCCAGACCATCTCGGCGATGGCGGTCTTGGACAGTATTTCGCCCTGGCGCCGCGCCAATACGCTGAGCAGCGAGAACTCCTTGGCGGTCAGGTCCAGGCGTACACCGTTGCGGCTGGCCTTGCGGCTGATCAGGTCGATCCACAGGTCTGCGACGGTGACCTGCACCGGTTCATGGCCGCCGCTGCGGCGGGTCAGGGCTTGCAGGCGGGCCACCAGTTCCAGGAACGAAAAGGGCTTGCCCAGATAATCGTCGGCGCCTTCGCGCAGGCCGCGGATGCGGTCTTCCACGCGCTCGCGAGCGGTGAGCATGATCACCGGCGTCTGCTTGCGGGCGCGTAAGGCGCGCAACACACCGAAGCCATCCAGGCCGGGCAGCATCACGTCGAGCACGATCACTGCGTAATCGTTTTCCAGCGCCAGGTGCAGGCCCTCGATGCCTTCACGGGCCACGTCGACGGTATAGCCTTGCTCGGTCAGGCCGCGGTGCAGGTAGTCCGCGGTTTTTTCTTCATCTTCAATAATCAGGACGCGCATGACCGCCTCAGTGTGTGGTCGCCAGCGTCAGCGCTGGTTTGGGCCTGTGGAAAAAACGTTCAAGGTACAAGTATATGACCGGCGTGGTGAACAGCGTCAGCGCCTGGCTCACCAGCAAGCCACCGACCACCGCGATGCCCAGCGGCTGGCGCAGTTCCGCCCCAGGGCCTGTGCCGAGCATCAACGGCACCGCACCGAGCAACGCGGCAAGGGTGGTCATGATGATCGGCCGGAACCGCGTGACGCAGGCTTCATAAATCGCATCTTCGGGCGGCAGCCCGCGTACCCGCTGCGCCTCCAGGGCGAAGTCGATCATCAAGATACCGTTTTTTTTCACGATGCCGATCAGCAGCAACAGGCCGATCAAGGCCATGATCGAAAAGTCCTGGCCCAGCAGCCACAGCATAATAAGCGCACCGAGGCCCGCCGAGGGCAGGGTGGAAATGATCGTCAGCGGGTGCACAAAACTCTCATACAGCACACCCAGAATAATGTAGACCGCTACCAGCGCCGCGAGGATCAGCCAGGGTTGGCTGGCCAGCGAGCTCTGGAACGCCTGGGCCGCACCCTGGAAGTTGCCGATGATTGTGCTCGGCATCCCGATTTCGTTTTTGGCCTGGTCGAGCATAATCACCGCATCGCCCAGGGCCACGCCGGGCGCCAGGTTGAACGACAGGTTGGCAGCAGGGAACATGCCGTCATGGCTGATGGACAACGGCCCGACTGTGGGCGGGTCGACTTTGGCCAAGGCCGACAGCGGCACCATTTCATTGGTCAATGGCGAGCGCAGGTAAAAATAGTCGAGGCTTTCGGCCTTGCCGCGCTGTTGGCTGTCCAGTTCAAGTATCACTTGATACTGGTTGATCTCGGTCTGGAACTCGTTGATCTGGCGCTGGCCGAAGGCGTCGTACAACGCTTGGTCGACATCGGTGGCGGTCAGCCCGAAGCGCGCGGCGGCCTGGCGGTCGATGCTGATATGGGTGATGCTGCCGCCCAGTTGCAGGTCGTTGGACAGGTCGCGAAACGCCGGGTTGGCGCGCAGTTTTTCGGTAAGGCGTTGGGTCCAGGTGTTCAGCGTCGGGCCGTCGTTGCTCTTGAGCACGTATTGGTACTGGGCGCGGCTGGGGCCGGAGCTCAGGTTGATGTCCTGGCCGGCGCGCAGGTACAGCACGATGCCCGGCACCTTCGCCAACTGCGGGCGGATGCGGTCGATGAACTGGCTGGCGGACAAATCGCGCTCACTGCGGTCTTTCAAGGCGATCCAGAAGCGGCCGTTGGCGATGGTTTGGTTGCTGCCGGTAACGCCCACCGAATGGGAAAACGCCTGCACCGCCGGGTCGGCCTTGACGATCTCGGCCAGGGCCTTGTGCTTGGCGACCATGTCCTTGTACGACACATCGGCCGCCGCTTCGCTGGTGCCGAGCACGAAACCGGTGTCCTGCACCGGGAAGAATCCCTTGGGAATGAACACATAGCCGACCACCGCCAGGGCCAGGGTTACCACGAAGATCGCGGCCATGCTGCGTTGGTGCGCCAGGGCACGGCGCAGGTTGCGCGCATAGCCGGCCAGCAGGCGTTCGCTGAAGCTGGGTTTTGCGTGGGCAGGGTGGGTAGGGGCGCGCATGAACAAGGCGGCCAGCGTCGGTGCCAATGTCAGCGAAACCACCACTGAAATCAGAATGGTCGCGGTGGCCGTCAACGCAAACTCCTTGAACAACCGACCGACCACCCCGCCCATGAACAGCAGCGGAATAAACGCCGCCACCAGCGAGAAGCTGATGGACACCACGGTAAAGCCAATTTCACCCGAGCCCTTGATCGCTGCTTCGCGCTTGCCCAGGCCTGCCTCCAGGTGCCGATGGATGTTCTCCACCACCACAATCGCATCGTCCACCACAAAGCCCACGGCGATCACGATGGCCACCAGGGTCAGGTTGTTCAGGCTGAACCCCATCACATACATCAGGGCGAAACTGGCCACCAGCGAGACACCCAGCACCGCAGACACAATCAGCGTCGCCGACAGTTGACGCAGGAACAACGCCATCACCGCCACCACCAGCAGGATGGCGATCAGCAGCGTCATTTCCACTTCATGCAGTGAGGCGCGGATAGTCTTGGTGCGATCGGTCAACACGCTGACCTGCACCGAGGCCGGCAACATGCCTTGCAGGCGCGGCAGCTCGGCTTGAATGCGGTCGACGGTGTCGACGATGTTGGCGCCGGGCTGGCGCGAAATTACCAGGTTCACCCCAGGCGTATCGCCGGACCAGGCTTGTACGTAGGCGTTTTCCGAGCCGTTGATGACGTTGGCGATATCACGCAGTTGAACCGGCGCACCGTCCTTGTAGGAAACGATCAGTTGGCCGTATTCCTCCGGGTGAAACAGCTGGTCGTTGGTCGACAGGGTGGACACGCTGTTTTCGCCATAGATCGCGCCCTTGGCCAGGTTGAGGCTCGACTGCTGGATGACCAGGCGTATATCGGCGAGCGTCAGGCCAATGGCCGCGAGCTTGTCAGGGGACGCCTGCACGCGAATCGCCGGGCGTTGCTGGCCGGTGATGTTGATCTGGCCGACGCCGTCGATCTGGCTGATCTGGCGCGCCAGCAGGGTTTCCACGTAGTCGCTCAGCTCAGTGCTGGGCATGCTGCTGGAGCTGACGCTGAGGATCAACACCGGGCTGTCTGCCGGGTTGACCTTCCTCCAGGTAGGCAAGCTCGGCATGTCGCTGGGCAGCTTGCCGGATGCGGTGTTGATCGCGGCCTGGACTTCCTGGGCGGCGGTGTCGATGCTTTTTTCCAGGGTGAACTGCAGGGTCAAGAGGCTGGAGCCCAAGGCGCTGCTGGAGGTCATCTGGGTCATGCCGGGGATGGCGCTGAACTGCACCTCCAGGGGCGTGGCCACCGATGAGGCCATGGTGTCCGGGCTGGCGCCAGGAAGTTGCGCGGTAACCTGGATGGTCGGGAATTCCGCTTCCGGCAGTGGCGCGACGGCCAGGTTCGGGAAGGCAATAATCCCCAGCAACACCAATGCGAAGGTCAGCAGCAGGGTGGCGACCGGGTGATCAACGCACCAGGCCGAGGGCGACCGGCTTGCGCTCATGGCTGCACCTGGGCGTCGGCGGTGTGGATCACTTGTGGCGGCTCCTTGAGCACCTCCACCTGCGCACCGGCCTTGAGCCGAGATTGCCCATCGCTGACCAGCACATCGCCGGCCTGCACGCCTTTGATGATATTGATGTCGCTGTTCTGGTAAGCGACCTGCACCGGCACCACCTCGACTTTTTCAGCGCTTACGCGGTACACGAAATGTGAGTCCAGCCCACGCTGCACCACGGTCGGCGGTACCACCAGGGCGTTCTTGTCGAGGGCCGTCTGGATTTTGATGGTCACCAGTTGTCCCGGCCATAGCTTATGCGCCGGGTTGTTGAACTCGGCCTTGGCCCGCAGGGTGCCGGTGGTGGAACTGATTTGGTTGTCGATCAGGCTCAGGTGGCCTTCGCCCAGCAGATCGCCGGTCTGGCCATCGGTGTCGGCGCCCAGGTAGGCGTCGACGGTGGCCCGGGTGGGGGCGGCGATCAGGCCCTGCAAGGTTGGCAGCATCTGCTGTGGCAGCGAGAACTCAACGGCAATCGGGTCGAGTTGGGTGACGGTAAACAGCCCCTGGGTGTCGCTCATGCGCAGGAAGTTGCCTTCGTCCACATTGCGGATCCCCACGCGGCCGCTGACCGGGGAGCGAATCTGGGTATAGGAAAGTTGTACTTGAGCCGCATCAATGGCCGCCTGATTGCCCTGCACCGTGGCCTTGAGCTGGTTGACCAGTGCCTGTTGCTGGTCATAGGTCTGTTTCGACACGCCGTCGTCGATGCTCAGCGCCTTGTAACGCTTGAGATTGACCAACGCCACTTGCAACTGTGCCTGGCTTTCGCCCAATTGCGCCTTGGCCTGGTCGAGGCTGGCGCGGATCGAGCGGTCGTCGATGGTAGCCAACAGATCGCCAGCTTTTACCGATTGGCCTTCCTTGGCGAGCAACTGGGTGAGGATGCCGTCGATCTGCGGGCGAATCACCACGCTGTGCAACGACAGCACTGAGCCTATGCCGCTGACAAACCTGGGAACGTCCTGTTGCGCGACGTTCACCACCCGTACCGGGATCGCCGTGGGCGCTGCCAGGCGGGGCTTGGCAGGCCGTGTTACTGCCCAGGCGGCCACCGCCAATACCAAGAGGATGCCCACCATCAGGGCCGTGTTTCGTTTTATCTGCATGGGAGGCGCCGGGGCGCAGTTGCACGTTTTAAGCTGCAAGCTGCCAGTTGAAGGTTGGGTAGCTGCTTTATAGCCCGGTAATGCGGTCAGCACGGTGACGCCAAACTGACAGCCGCGACAGCTAGCGCTTTTTACTTGTGGCTTGAAGCTTACCGCTCGCCGCTTTGCCCCCGTATACTGGCGCTTTTACACCTATAGCTGCGCCGGAGCCCTTATGACTTCCCCAACCCAACCCCCTGTCGACGCGGCTGACCCCGTCGATTCGGCCACCGCCGACGGCGTTGAAAAAGCCGAGATCCCGGCGTTCAAGTTCCCCTTCAAACCGGGTGAGCTGGCTGGCGCCAAGAATGCCAGCCAGCCCTGGTACAAAGGCGGCGCCAAGAACGGCCATACCAAGACGCCAGGCATGGCGCCTCCGGGCACTCGCCGCTCCATGGGTAAACGCTGAGATTAAAGCGTTGCGTGCGTTATAGGCAGTTGCCTACATCGCCCGTGGACATTTCTGCTTGTAGGTCTGCGACCGATTCTTGAAAGCTTGCACAGCGTTTGCTTCGTCCCGATGACGCTCATCGGGGCGTGGTGAGTCAGCTTTCCGGAAAAGGACATTCCCGTGGCCCTGATACACCTTTGTGCGGTGCTTGCCCTCTTGCTCTCGACAAGTGTCGTTGCCGCCGACGTTCAACCTCGGCGTGAAATCCGTTTCGCCGTCGCTGCACATTTTCCGCCTTTTCAAAGCCGCAATTCTCAAGGGCAATTGGTGGGGCTGAACATCGAACTGGGCAATGCCCTGTGCGAGCAGCTCAACGTGCGCTGTACCTGGGTTGACCAGATCGTCATGGAAAATTTCCCCGCTCTTGAGGCCAGGCAGTTCGACGCGATCATGGGCATGGCGCCCACCTGCAGTCGACGGCGACGGGTGAGTTTCACCCGTGATCTCTACCCGATCACCACTCGGCTGGTGGCGCGTAAAACCTCGGGCCTGCGCCCTAATCGACGGTCGCTCAGGGGCAAGCGTGTCGGGGTGCTGGTGCGCAGTAATCGGGAAGCCTTTGCCCTGTCGCAGTGGGCGCCGGCAGGGGTAATCATCAGGAGTTTCTGGCTCAACGACCAACTGGTGCAGAGTCTGGTTTCGGGCGATATTGACGCGACCCTTCAAGGCGCCGTGGAGATCCGAGAGGCCCTGCTAGAGACGCCCCAGGGCTTGGACTTCAATTTCATGGGGCCGCCTGTGTCGTCTGGCCTGCTGGGTAATAGCGTGGCGATTGCGGTGCGAAAAACCGATACCGCGTTGCGTAATGAGCTTAATCACGCGTTTGAGCAATTGATGCACAATGGCGAATACCAACGCATCCTCCAGCCCTATCGCCTCGATGTGTTGCCTGCCCATCCATGAGCGCTAATGTGTGAGTGCAACTCTGTTCCCGAGAGGCGCCTATCTACCTGACACTCCGAGCTCCAAATGTGGGAGCTGGCTTGCTGCGATGACGGCCTGACAGCCTGCGACTATCTAGCTGACGCCCCACAGTTGGATCGAGGGGCGTCAGGGAAATTTTCGTCGAATGGTAGGCCGTCGCGGGAGCAAGCTCCCTCGCCACAGGTCCAGCGTCGCGCTGAAGTTGAGTAGATACCTACGCCAAAATAAGGCCGTAGTAGCCTAAGCCGCCCTCAACGAGATAAACGCATAATTGGCCGGCACCTCAGTGGCAATGCGCGCCCCGGCATCCAGCACCTGTTCAGCGATGTCCATCCCGGACACATGAAACACCCATTCATTAGCCATTGCCGGCTGTTCAACCGCCTGCTCAATGGCCTGGGCAAACGCCTGCATGTCCGGCAGGTACGCGGTAAACCCGTCGCCCTTGAGTGCGGTCGTGCGAATGCCAAGCAACGCGCACACCGCTTCTTTGGTCTGCACGTCATCACGGTCGGCCTGGCGTGAACGGCGAATCAGTTCGGCCAGTTGCGCATCCATCAACTCACCACCGACGATCAGCGCAGGGCCTTGCTCCCAGGATTCCGGCGGGCAGTCCTTGGCGCTTGGGTTCAGTGGGATATGCGGGTTGATCTCCATCGGGTAGATGCGGCACACCAGCGGGCGCCGTTCGTAGATGCGGCAGCGGTTGTCTTCGTCAAGATTCCGGCAGCGTCCGGCGTTGTAGGCGGCAAAGGTAATTGCCACAAACGCCTCGGTATTGCCGCTGGGCACGACCACTGAGCGGCGCTCGGCATGTTCCCGTTGTTGCAGGGGCAGGCCCAGGCCGTTACCCAGAAAGCCCTCCACCAGAACGATGACGTTACCGCCGTCCGCCGCCCAGCTGCGGGCTTCTTCGAGGGTCAGGGGCACATGATGGTCGCTGCAGCATTTACCGCAACCGACGCAGGAAAAGTGTGTGTTCATGGCGGATCTGTCACCAGGCAAGGTCAGAGGGCACGCTTGAGGGGTGACGGGTTTTTACCTCTATCTACCGCTCAGGGGGTCTGGAAGCAAGTTATGCGCCAGTGAGGATCAGCCCTGGGATACGATGTCGCGCATCACAAATCGCATGCCCGCACTTTCATACAGTTGCCGGGCGCGCAGGTTGCTCTCCAGCACCTTGAGGTCCACATAGGGTTCACCGCGCTGCTTGAATACCTGGAAGCTGTGCAGCAGCAAGGCGCGGCCCAGTCCTTGGCCTTGGGCGCAGGGGTGTACGGCCAGGTTCTTGATAAAGGCGCTGGTCCAGCATTGGGCCACTGCGAGAACACCGTCGTGGTTACTGGCCACCAGGCACAGCGTCGGGTCGTACTCGGCATCGGTGACGAACTGCTGGCGCCACTCATCCAGGTGGCCGACACGGCCACCGCCCTGGTCCTGGGTCATGCGCAGCACGGCATGGATCGCCGGGGCCAGTTCATCGCGATAATGATCCAGCCGGGTATCCGCTGGCCACTGCGGGGCGGGCAGGCTGCCGGTGAGGTCGCGACGCAGCAGCTGGTAATACTCGCCCAAGGCTTACAGGCCCTTTTGCGCCACGGTTTGTGCGGCGACGACCAGGCATTTGGTCAATTCTGGGGATGAGAATTTGGTGAGTACTGAGTCGGCACCAGCCAGGCGTGCTTTTTCGCTGTTCATCGCGCTGTCCAGGGAGGTGTGCAACAGCACGTAGAGATCCTTGAAATCCGGGGTTTCGCGCAGGGTGCGGGTGAGGGCGTAGCCGTCCATCTCAGACATCTCGATGTCCGACACCACCACGTTGATCTGTTCAACCGTGCCTTGCAGCTCCAGCAACACGTCGATGGCTTCCTTGGCGCTGCGGGCGGTGTGGCAGGTAAGGCCGAGGTTGCGCAGGGTGTGGACCGATTGCTGCAAAGCCACCTGGCTGTCGTCCACCACCAGGATGCGGGCGTTGCCCAGCACTTCGGCTTCTTCCATGGTCAGGTCGGTCGGCGCCGCTTCAATCGGTGCCGGGGCGATGCCATGGATGACTTTCTCGATATCCAGCACCTGCACCAGGCCACCTTCCACTTGGGTAACGCCGGTGATAAACGCCCGATTGCCGCCGGAGCCGTAGGGAGGCGGGCGGATATCGGTGGTCAGGCAATGCACGATCTTGCTCACCGCCTGCACGTGCAGGCCCTGTTTGGAACGGCTGACATCGGTGACGATCAGGCAGCCGCCATCCGGGTCTTGCAAGGGCATTTCACCCAGGGCGCGGCTCAAGTCGATCACCGACAACGAAGCGCCGCGCAAGGTGGCGATGCCTTTGACGTGCGGGTGGGACTCCGGCAGCTTGGTCAACGGCGGGCAGGGGATGATCTCACTGACTTTCAACAGGTTGATGGCCATCAGCTTGCCGCTGCGCAAGGTAAAGAGCAGAAGCGAGAGTGAGTCTGCGCGGGCTTTGGTGGTGGACATAAAAACCTTCTGTGGATCAGGGATGACGATCTATAGAGAGTTATCGACTTGGCTGGCCTGGGCTTTAACCGGATTTTTGTGTCGGGCACTGTTTATGTGGGAGCTGACTTGCCTGCGATAGCCATAGGTATCTACACAACTTCGGCACGACGCTAAATCTGTGGCGAGGGAGCTTGCTCCCGTGACGGCCTGGCAGCCGACACAGATATAACTGATGCCCCGCGATCCAATGTGGGAGCTGGCTTGCCTGCGATGACGGTGTGTCAGCCACTATTGTGTTGGCTGATCCACCGTCATCGCAGGCAAGCCAGCTCCCCCAATGAATTTATAGGGGGTGGGAAGCAGCATTTCAAAATCAGTTCGCCATCCGCACACCACCGCTCAACTCATACGCCACCAACTCCGCCTGGTGCGCCGCCAGAATTTCCGGCAACGAACCGCGCAGGTATTCCACCCAGGTCTTGATCTTTGCATCCAGGTATTGGCGCGAGGGGTAGATGGCGTACAGGTTCAGCTCCTGGGAACGGTAGGTCGGCATCACCCGCACCAGTGTGCCGTTGCGTAGCCCTTCGATCGCGGCGTACACCGGCAGCAGGCCGACGCCCATGCCGCTGGTGATCGCGGTTTTCATCGCATCGGCCGAGTTCACCAGGAAGGGCGAGCTGTTGATCGCCACGCTTTCCTGGCCTTCAGGGCCGTTGAAGGTCCATTTGTCCAGCTGGACCACCGGGCTGACCAGGCGCAGGCACGCATGGTTGAGCAAGTCCTGGGGCCGCTGTGCGCAGCCCTTGGCCTTGACGTAGTCCGGCGAGGCGCAGGCGATGCTGTAGGTGATGCCCAGGCGCTGGGACACGAAACCTGAGTCCGGCAGTTCGCTGGCCAGCACGATGGACACGTCGTAGCCCTCGTCTAGCAGGTCCGGCACGCGGTTGGCCAGGGTCAGGTCGAAGGTCACGTCGGGATGGGTGCGGCGGTAGCGGGCAATGGCGTCAATGACGAAATGCTGGCCGATGCCGGTCATGGTGTGCACTTTCAACTGCCCGGCCGGGCGCGCATGGGCGTCACTGGCTTCGGCCTCGGCCTCCTCGACATAGGCGAGGATCTGCTCGCAGCGCAGCAAATAGCGTTTGCCGGCTTCGGTCAGCGCGATGCGCCGGGTGGTGCGGTTGAGCAAGCGGGTTTGCAGGTGGGCCTCAAGGTTGGAGACCGCGCGCGAGACGTTGGCCGTGGTGGTGTCCAGTTGCACGGCGGCGGCGGTGAAGCTGCCGGCTTCGGCCACACAACTGAAGGCGCGCATGTTTTGCAAAGTGTCCATGGAGTGTTCTCAAGGGAGATAGCAAATTGTGACAGAAAGTTACGCTTTCAGTGATCCCTACCAACGGATTATCGCCTGAACGGTAACAAAGATTCACAGGAATGCCAGCTTATCGTCCTCCATGGCGCCGCCTAGAATTGCGCCACCTCTCCCGCAACACCCTCTCAGGAATTCGCTTGCCGTGCCGCGTCGCATCAGCAGAGAGCTGAAGACTCTCAGTGTTTGGGCTTTAACGTCAGTCATCAGCGGTTGCATCGGAACCGGAGGAATCGCCCCGCAGGGCCAGGCGATCAACGCCAATAGCCTGGCCACCGACGCCGCGATCCAGAGCGCGGCCCGCGACGCCCACTGGCCCACCGCCCAATGGTGGCAGGCCTATGGCGACCCGCAGCTCAACCGTTGGGTCGAACTCGCCACCCAGAACAGCCCCAGCCTGGCCATGGCCGCCGCACGCGTGCGGCAAGCGCGGGCGCTGGCCGGAGTGGCCGAGTCGGCCGAGTCGCTGCAGATCAACAGTGACACCACCCTCAAGCGTCACAACTGGCCCAAGGATCAATTCTACGGCCCCGGCCAATTGAGCGGCGCCAACACCTGGGACAACAATTCGTCCCTGGGCCTGAGATACGCCCTCGACCTCTGGGGCCGGGAAAGCAACACAACCGAACGCGCCGTCGACCTGGCGCACATGAGCGCCGCCGAAGCGCGCCTGGCCCAACTTGAACTGCAAAACAACGTGGTGCGCGCCTATATCCAGCTGTCGTTGCAGTACGCCAACCGTGACATCGCGGCCGCTACCCTGGCCCAGCAACAGCAGATCCTGGACCTGGCCAACAAACGGCTGGCCGCCGGGATCGGTACTCACTTTGACGTCAGCCAGGCCGAAACCCCGCTGCCGGAAACCCATCGCCAACTGGATGCCCTGGACGAGGAAATCGCCCTGAGCCGTAACCAACTGGCGGCGTTGGCCGGCAAAGGTCCGGGGGAGGGCGCGAAGTTGCAGCGCCCGACCCTGGCCCTCGCCGCGCCGTTGAAATTGCCCTCCAGCCTGCCGGCGCAATTGCTCGGCCAACGCCCGGATGTGGTTGCAAGCCGCTGGCAGGTAGCAGCCCAGGCACGGGGTATCGATGTGGCTCATGCAGGCTTCTATCCCAACGTCGACCTGGTCGGCAGCCTTGGCTACATGGCCACTGGGGGCGGCATGCTGGAATTCCTGGCCGGCAAGAAATTCAACTACAACGTCGGCCCGGCGATCACCTTGCCGATCTTCGACGGCGGCCGCCTGC
Source organism: Pseudomonas sp. MF6751 (assembly GCF_016613265.1). Classification (NCBI taxonomy): domain Bacteria; kingdom Pseudomonadati; phylum Pseudomonadota; class Gammaproteobacteria; order Pseudomonadales; family Pseudomonadaceae; genus Pseudomonas; species Pseudomonas sp. MF6751. The sequence goes on along the minus strand of NZ_JAENSV010000049.1, from coordinate 21,962 downwards.
GTGCGCAATTGGGTGAAGCCAGTGCCGGCTACGACATCGCGGTGGCCCAGTACAACCAGACCCTGGTCAATGCGCTCAAGGGCATCAGCGACCAGTTGATCCGCCGCGAGTCCATGGACAAACAGTCGGCCTTCGCCGCGCAGTCGGTGGCCTCGGCGCAGAAAACCTACGACATCGCCATGGTCGCCTATCAACGTGGCCTCACTGACTATCTCAACGTGCTCAACGCCCAAACCTTGTTGTTTCGCCAGCAGCAGATCGAACAACAGGTGCAGGCGGCACGCCTGAGCGCCCATGCCGAGCTGGTGACCGCCTTGGGCGGCGGCCTCGGTGCTGGCGACGATGTGCCCTCGGCTACCAAGACACTCCCAAGCAAGACTCCGGCGGCGCTCGCCGTGTTTGATCACTGAGTAGGCCTTGATGACTCCCTTGCCTGCACCGCTGCGCTGGCTGCATTCCCTTGAGTGGCGCCGTGGTTTCTTCGACTGGGCACGCAGTGATGGCGTGACCTGGGTGTATATCTTCAAAGTGCTGGTCGCTGCGTTCCTGACGCTGTGGCTGGCCATGCGCCTGGAACTGCCGCAACCGCGCACGGCGATGATCACCGTATTTATCGTGATGCAGCCCCAGAGCGGCCAGGTGTTCGCCAAAAGTTTCTACCGTTTCCTGGGGACCTTGGCAGGCTCGGCGGTGATGGTGCTGTTGATCGCCTTGTTTGCGCAGAACACCGAACTGTTCCTGGGTGCGCTGGCGATCTGGGTCGGCATTTGCACCGCCGGTGCCACGCGCAATCGTAACTTTCGCGCCTATGGGTTCGTGCTCGCCGGCTACACCGCGGCGATGGTCGGCCTGCCGGCCCTGGCCCACCCGGACGGCGCCTTCATGGCGGCGGTGTGGCGGGTGTTGGAAATTTCCCTGGGGATACTGTGTTCGACACTGGTCAGCGCCGCCATCCTGCCGCAGACCTCCAGCGCCGCCATGCGCAACGCGCTGTACCAGCGCTTCGGTGTGTTCGCGCTGTTCGTGACTGACGGCCTGCGCGGGCGCAGCCAGCGCGAAGGCTTCGAGGCCAGCAACGTGCGCTTTATTGCCGAAGCCGTGGGCCTGGAAGGCTTGCGTAGCGTCACCGTGTTCGAGGACCCGCACATGCGTCGGCGCAACGGGCGGCTCAGTCGCCTCAACAGCGAATTCATGAGCATCACCACACGCTTCAACGCCTTGCACCAATTGCTCAAACGCTTGCGCGCCGATGAGGCCGACCATGTGGTGGCAGCGATCAAACCCGGCCTGCAAGACCTGGCCGAAGTGCTCGACAGCTTTTCTGGCCGCGCCCTCACCAGCCCCGATGCCGCGCGCCTGGTCGACCAACTGAGCGCCTACAAGGACGGCCTGCCCGCCAAGGTGCGCAGCCTGCGGGCGAGCTTCCAGGAGGGCAACCCGACGGACGCCGAGCAGTTGGATTTCCACACGGCCTACGAGCTGCTGTACCGCTTCGTCGACGACCTGCACAACTACGCGCAAACCCACGCGTCCCTGGCCGAGCATCGCCATGCGCGGGAGGATTGGCACGAAGCCTACACGCCAAAGACCAACTGGTTGGCCTGTGCCGCTGCCGGTGTGCGCGCCTCGTTTATCCTGGTTGTGCTGGGCAGTTACTGGGTGGCCACGGCCTGGCCCAGCGGCGCCACCATGACCCTGATCGCGGCGGCCACCGTGGGCTTGTCTGCTGCCACGCCCAACCCCAAGCGCATGGCGTTCCAGATGGCCTGCGGCACCTTGATCGGCGCCTTGGTCGGCTTTGTCGAAATGTTCTTCGTGTTCCCATGGATCGACGGTTTCCCGCTGCTGTGCGTGATGCTCGCGCCGGTGATCATCTTCGGGGCCTTTCTGTCTTCACGCCCGCAATACGCCGGTGTGGGTGTGGGCCTGTTGATCTTCTTCAGCACCGGCTCGGTGCCGGATAACCTCACGGTCTACAACCCCTACACCTTTATCAACGACTACATCGCCATGGTCATCGGTATGCTGGTGTGCGCGGCGGCGGGCGCGATCATCCTGCCGCCCAACAGCCGCTGGTTGTGGCGCCGCCTGGAGCAAGACCTGCGTGAGCAAGTGGTGTATGCCATCAGCGGCAAGCTCAAGGGCCTGGCGTCGAGCTTTGAAAGCCGCACCCGCGACCTGCTGCACCAGGCGTATGGCCTCGCGGCCGGCGAGCCGCAGGTGCAGCGCGATTTGCTGCGCTGGATGTTCGTGGTGCTGGAGGTCGGCCACGCGATCATCGAGCTGCGCAAGGAACAGGCAATTTTGCCGGTGCACCCGGCGTATGCCGAGTCGCAGCCGTGGCGCCAGGCGATCCGCGTGATGGGGCGCTCGCTGGTGCGGCTGTTCCTGCAACCCAGCGCCAGTAACCTGGAGCGCGGGTTGATTGCCGTCGACCATGCGATCAGCCGCGTGCAGGCCACCGACGAACCCTTCGCCCCGCACTTCGACACCTCGGCCCTGCGCCGTGTGAAGAGCTACCTGCACTTTATTCGCACCTCGTTGCTCGACCCGCAATCGCCTCTGGCCGCCCTCAAAGGAGCCCCGAATGCCTCGTGAAATTGCATTCCACGGCATCTATATGCCGACCATGACCCTGATGTTCTTGATCGCAGCCGGGCTGGCCTGGGCGATTGATCGCTTCCTGGCCGGGTTCGACCTGTACCGTTTCTTCTGGCACCCGGCGCTGCTGCGCCTGAGCCTGTTCGCTTGCCTGTTCGGCGCCCTGGCGCTGAGCGTCTACCGTTGAGAATGCCCCGATGAAAAAGTTTTTCAGCCTGCTCGCCACCTTGCTGGTTCTGGCGTTGGCGATCTGGATTGGCCGCACGTTGTGGGTGCACTACATGCAAACGCCGTGGACCCGCGATGGTCGGGTACGCGCCGACATTATCAATGTGGCGGCTGACGTCACCGGCGAAGTGGTGGACGTGCCGGTACGCGATAACCAGTTGGTGAAAAAAGGCGACCTGCTGATGCAGATCGACCCCGAGCACTACCGCATTGCCGTCAAGCAAGCGCAATCGCTGGTCGCTTCACGCAAGGCCACCTGGGAAATGCGCAAGGTCAACGCGCACCGCCGCGCCGACCTCGACGCCCTGGTGATCTCCAGGGAAAACCGCGACGACGCCAGCAACATCGCCGACTCGGCCCTGGCCGATTATCAGCACGCCCTGGCGCAACTGGAGGCCGCCGAACTCAACTTGAAACGCACGCGAGTGCTGGCGGCGGTGGACGGTTATGTCACCAACCTCAACGTGCACCGTGGCGACTATGCGCGTATCGGCGAAGCGAAAATGGCCGTGGTGGATATGAACTCGTTCTGGGTCTATGGCTTCTTCGAAGAAACCAAACTGCCCCACGTGAAGGTGGGCGACAAAGCCGATATGCAATTGATGAGCGGCGAGACCTTGAAGGGCCATGTGGAAAGCATCTCGCGCGGCATCTACGACCGCGACAACCCCGAGAGCCGTGAACTGATCGCCGATGTGAACCCGACCTTCAACTGGGTGCGCTTGGCCCAGCGTGTGCCGGTGCGGATTCACATTGATGAAGTGCCGGAGGGCGTGTTGTTGGCGGCCGGGATTACCTGCACCGTGATCGTCAACCCAACACAGCACTAAGCTGTGGGAGCTGGTTTGCCTGTCCCCACAATTGACCGTGTCAGACTTTGATAAAGGTTTCATGCAAGTGCCGCCACAGCAGCGCGCCACTGGCCTGTTTCTCGAACACCACGGTGGCGCGGCGGTCGGTCTGGGTGCCACTGTCGTCAATCTGATGCTCGCGATACGTGACCGTCGCGCCGCGTGCATGGCGGTCGATGCCGGTCATTTCACTCAGGGTGATTTTCAGTCCCGGACGCATCCCGCCCAGGCGCGTGAACAGCGCATTGACCCCGGCCGTGTTGACCCGCGTACCGGTGGCGGGCGCCACCATGCTGAACTCGGGTGAGAAGCGCGCCAGCAGGTTTTCCAGCGTGCCCTCAGGCGCAACGCCGGCAAACCATTGTTCGATCTCGACGTGGGTCTGGATCACTTCTTCAAAAAAATCGCTGTAGTCAATCATGCTTGGGCTCGCTGCAAGGGTGAAGCAGCGTGCGTATCCTGGAAGCATCCAGGCGCAACACTGCGAAAAGCGGCAACAGGGTCAGAGCTGCCGCCATCGTGAAGGTAATCGCGAAGGAATCCAAGGCCGACAGTACTGCACTGAGCACGGCGGCGCCCACGCAGAAACTCACTTGCCGGTTCATGTTCCACAACGCGCTGGCGTGGCCCATGCGCTCGGCGGGAATATCCAGAAAGGCCAGGGTTTGTGCGGTGCTGCTGCACAAGCTGCCGCCCAGGCCCATCAAGACGTAGGCCGCAATAATCAGCGTCGGCTCGTTGAGCAGCAGGATACCGCCGCATTGCAGCGCCATGCCGGCCAGTAACAAGGGTTTGGGGCCAAAGCGATTGAAGAGTCGCTTGCTCAGGTAGATCGCCACGGCCGAGGCCAGTGCCCACGGCAGCATGAGCGCGCCGGTCTGGGTGGCGTCATACTCCAGGCCACGCACGTAGAGGATGGCGATCAGGCTGGTGCCGATAAATACCCCCGGAATACACAGGTAAACCAGCATTGCCACGCGCAGCATCGGGCTGGCGGCTTGTTTGAACACACTGCCCAGGTCCAGGGGCGGGCGCTCGGTTAAAGGCACATCGGGTTTTATCCACAGCAGCGCCAGCAGCAGGGTCACTAGCGCCAGGGGCAGGTTGGCGTAGAAAATCCAACGCCAGGACAGGCTGTCGACAATCACCCCGCCCAACGCCGGGGACAGCGCTGGCACCAGCAACGCCACCGACATCACCCGCGCTGTCAATTGGCTGCGCTCGACCGCCGGAAAGTGTCGGTAAGCCATGGCTTGCCCCACCGGAATCAGTAAGCCGCCGCCGAGCCCCTGCAAGGCGCGCCAAGCTATCAACGCTTCGATGGAGCCAGCCTGGCCGACCATCACCGATGCGCCGGCAAACAGCAGCAGGCTGGTAGCGATCAGGGTGCGCTCGCCCATGAGCGCCGCCAACCACACACTCAAGGGAATGATCACTGTCAGCCCGAGCATGTAGGCATTGCTGATCCACGCCAACTGGGTGACCGAGGCTTGCAGTTCGCGGGCGATATCCGGGTAGGCGACGGTGGCGACAAACATGTTCACCAGGTCCAGGGCAAAACCCAATAAAAAGATCCAGGCGACTTTCGAGCGGTAGGTCATGAACGCGATCCTGCGAGTGAAGCCGGCAGGTTAGGGCGCACGCAGGGTTTGGGATACGTCGATTTGCCTGCTAGTTTGTCAAAAATATTTTGACAAAGGAGGGCGTCCACCATGGTCAGCCTGGACCGTTTTGACACCTTCAAGGCCGTGGTCGAGGCCGGCTCGCTCACCGCTGCCGCGGACCTGCTCGGCCAGACTCGCGCCGTGGTCAGCTTCAACCTCAAGCGCCTGGAAGCGGAACTCGGCGTCACCCTGCTGACCCGCAACACCCGCCAACTGGCACTGACCGACGCGGGTGAGCGCTTCTACCTGCGCTGCACGCGCATGCTTGAAGAGGCCCGCCTGGCGGTAGAAGAAGCCCGCAGTGAACATGCCCAGCTCAAAGGCACCCTGCGTATCACCACCACTGTCGAATATGCCCTGGCTGTAGTTGCTCCGGCGGTAGAAGCCTTTCGACGCCTGCACCCGGACCTGAATATCCACTTATCCACATCCTCCACCCACGCCGATCTGATCTCCGAACGTTTTGACGTGGCGATTCGGCTGGGGCGCTTGCTGGACTCCAATCACCGCGCCGTGCAGTTGTCCACGTTCGAAGTGTTCGCCGTCGCGGCGCCGCAGTTTGCCGCAGTTCAAACCCTGGCTGAGTTGGAGCAGTTGCCCAGGCTGGGCCACGGCCGCTTGAGCGAACTGAGCATCACCGACCCGGCAGGTCTCGAACACCCTTATCGAGCCGGCCCGTCAGCCTTGGTGGCCGACAGCGCGGCGGTCCTCCAGGCGTTTGCGGTGCGGGGCCACGGTGTGGCGGTTTTACCGCAATGGTTGGTGCAGGGGGATGTCGACGCGGGACGCTTGGTGCGCCTATTGGCGGACCACCGCTTTGCCCCGCAAGGGGTTTACGCGATGTATCCGGACACGCGGCATTTGCCGCTGAAGGTGCGGGCGTTTATTGATTTCATGAAGCCTTAGAGTCTACCGCCCAAGCCAAAGCGCTTCTTCAGCACCTTCTCCAGCAACCCCTTGGGCAACAGTGCCGCCATCAACGGCAACGCGCGGCTGCCGTTACCCGAACGCAACAGGCGCGGCGGTTGCGCTTGCTGCACCGCCTTGAGCACGTCTGCAGCAAACTCACTGGCCGGGGTTGGCTTGTCCTGGGACGCTTGGCTGCGCGCACGAATGCCGTCGCGCAATGGCCACCATGGCGACTGTTCCTGGATCAGTAACTCGGCCTGGGCGCCGGCATTCTTCGCAAAGCTTGTATTGATCGCACCGGGCTGCACTTCCATCACCCGCACGCCAAACGGTGCCAGCTCCATGCGCAGGGCGTCGCTCAAGGCATGTACGGCGGCTTTGGATGCGCAGTAGGCGCCGGCGAACGGCGTCACCAGTACGCCGGAAACACTGCCGATATTCACCACCAGGCCCCTGCTGCGACGCAAGGCAGGAAACAGCGCCTGGGTCACGCCGACGATGGAAAACACATTGGTTTCGAATTGGCGTTGCATCGCCTCGGTACCGCCGTCGAGCAACGGGCCCATGGCGCCGTAGCCGGCGTTGTTGACCAGTACATCCAGCTCGCTCAATTGCTCGGCCAGAAGTTGTAAAGCGGCGCTGTCATTGACGTCCAACTGCACAGCATTGAAGCCTGCGACCGCGAGGGCGGCGACGTCATCGGGTTGGCGGGCGCTGGCCCATACCTCGAAGCCTGCGGCTTTGAACGCGTCGGCGAGGGCGCGGCCGATGCCGCTGGAGCAACCGGTGATCAGTACGTTGGGCATGGGTCCATCCTTTGTCAGTCCGAGAAACTGCCTTGCAGGTGCTCGGCGCGAAATTCCAGGGTTTGTGGGCGATAGCCGGGGCGCAGCGGCGGGGTGGGCAGGCAGTCATCCCAGGTGGCGCCCGCCTGCAACTCGCCGGGGCCGCGATAGCGTGGGGCGGCGTAGACGTTGTCGGCCAGGTTGACCGTATCGCCCGGTGCGTAGGCGGCCACGCGCCAGCGCAGTTCGGTGAGCGGTACATCGTTGCCGTTGTTGAGGGTCAGTTTGAGCGGGCGGTCGGCGGGGCAGTCTTGCGGCGCGTAGATGATGCGCAGCTCAAGACGCGCCAGTTGTGACGCTTCGCGATTGTCCAGCCATACCACCCAAACCGCGACAAACCCCAGGCCGACGGCAGCGGCCAACGATACCGGCAGCGCCTTGGCCGGGTAGCGCAGCAGCAGGATCAGCCAGGTGATGATCAGGAGAACGCCGAAAAACATGGAGACCACCTCGAATAGGGAACGGGCATCCTAACTTAAGCGTAGGCGGGATTGGTTAGCTTGAGCATTGTGCTGGCCGGGCGCACGCCATCGCAGGCAAGCCAGCTCCCACAGGTTGACCCTATTCCAAGGATGTACCCGGTCAAACTATGGGAGTGGGCTCGCCCGCGATGACTGACTTACTGAGCACAAGCATCGGCCTGCAAGCCATCAATGCAAGCTTCCACCAAAGCCAAGCCAGTTTCCGCCAACTGCAGACTCGTCCAATTCAGGTAGCTCTGGTGTTCGGCCGTCCCCAGGTACCGTTCGTCGTTACTGTCAGAGTTCACAGGTTCTTTATTTTTTAGAACCACTCAGTTTGTTGGACGTAGCGGTGTATCTCTACCTGAGGGAATGCGTGGGCATGGACAACGACTCGAGAACTGACCGTCTGCTTCTTACGTTGGTCAACGAGCCCGAACGGCAAGTGGGCCTGGAAAAAGTCAGCTTCATCACCGCGATGCAGCAAATGGGCATGACGTCAGTGTTCGACATCATCGCCCAACCCAAGCCCCACTTCGTCCAACGCCTGGGTGAGATCTGCGAGGCGGATGGCGAGGTGGCCTATGACAATGCCATGTGCTATGCGGTGCAGATCGGTCGGCTGTACCGTGAACACCAGGTATCCAACGGCAGAACCCAGTACCAGGGCCAGCAGACCGGTGTGCGTGCGCTGGTCGATGTCGGGCCGAGTTTCCCGAACCTGTTCAAGGAAAACTGGGATGAGTTCTGCAAAGTCGGCGCGATGGCGGCGGTCGATTCGCCGGTGGCCTACCTCAGCGCTCAATATCGTTTCGCTACGCGCACCCTGGAAGGCTCCGGCCAGGGTGATCGGCCCAAGATTCTGTTGAGGACTCGGCGGCCCGATCTGGAGGGGTTGATCATTGACCAGCAAAGCACCTTTACCCCTAGACCGATGCTGGAGTTGGTCAATGAGATACTCATGGCCGACATCGTCCGGTACCGGACAGGAAAGCCGGATGCCAACAAGCCGATTTACGACGTGCTGGCCGAGCGGCGCTATCCGTTCATGTTTCCGTATTACTACCCTCACCACCAATGCCGATTAGGGCTGGCCGAAAAGAAGCTTGAGTTGGGGGAGTTGAACTACCGTATCAGCTTGCAGTTGCCCATCAGCCAACGGGGCTTGAACGATTATGGCGCGGTGCAGAACACTGCAGCGCAAGCGCAACTGTTGATGTCGGGGTTAAGCCCACAGCAACAGCAACTGTTGATCGAACCTTCAATGTTCACCACGTTTTATCTATCGAAGGCTGAGCTGACGGCGGCCTGGGGAGGGCCGGGGACTTCTCATCTGAGTCCGCATTCGGCTATCAGGATTGCTTTACTGATATCCCCACAGTCAAGCCTGAAGTCTGTTGTGCCTCAGGCAGAAACCTTAGTCAACCAAGGGAATTTGACGAGCACGGCAACGATTGAATTCTCGGGGTCTGACGATGCTAAACGAGAGGGTCTTTTCTGGATTAATTCTGGGACGCCGTTATATGCGAACACGGCTAATATATGGACGCCTAATTATCTTCACCCCGCGAATACCTCAACAATCTGCACAGTTATCCGCTGGGGGGGAGAAGAACCGTTTCCGATCGAACCGGGCTATCGAGCCTCATTTACTGTCACCACCACCACGGGCACTACCGCTAGGCCAGTTTCACTGGCGGTACTCAGCTTCACCATTGTCCTGGATGAGTACGTGACATGGACGGCCGAGCAGCAGGAGTTTTTTCAGCGCAGTTACGGTCTCCAAGGTATTGGCCACCTTGACAACCCACTGGTGCAGCTCGAGACGTTCATGCAACGTTCGGAGCTGGATGCCGAGCAGGTCGAGGCGCTTTTATCCCAGCGTCAGCATTTCCCCCGCGTGTCTCCCAATTGCCCCAGCGGCAACCCACAATGGACGGGGGGCGCGGGAGTCGGCAAGGCATACCCGCACGCCTCCCACTATGGCGCGTGTTATGTCAACGGCCATGGCAGTGAGCGTTATGACAGTGTTGTGCCTGCTACCGTTGTCTCGACGCGTGCGGACCAGTTCGACAATTCCATGGGCCTCAAGGAAACCACGCTCGGTAGCCGCACGGTCTGGTACCTGACTAAAACGTCCCCTCAACGGTTTGACCGCTTGCAACGCATGATTCGTCTGCAGCGCTGGCTGAAGAAAGACCTGGGTATGGACATGTCCTATGCCGAACTGGACACGCTGCTCATCTGCGCCATCCGCAGCGAGGGTGAACACAACCTGACCATGGACCTGAACACCAATACCCTGCGGGTCCTGGGTGTTTATCGTTATTTCAGCCGACGTTATGGCATTAAACCCGAAGAATTTGCGGCGTTCCTCCACGATCTCACGCCTTACGCCACGGGTGACAAGGTGCCGCTGTTTGACCAAGTCTTTAACCCTGCTGCGCTGTTCGATACGCCGTTGGAACTCAATAGAGCCGCCTTTAATATCAGTGGGACAGACGCTGCGAACAAAAAAATCGTCGCACAACTCTGTGCCGCGCTCGGCCTTGAGCCTACAGAGTCATCGCTTTCTCGCTTGGCCAACCAAACGAAGGATTTTGTTGGGCCGTTACTCCGCGACCTTGGCACCCTGTCCTCTCTCTACCGTCAGGCGCGTATTCCGCAAATGTTTGGCTTGTCGCCGGAGGAAGGCTGGGGCTTGGTGGATATGCTGGGGGGGCTGGAGTACCAGCGATTACTCTGTACCGGGCGCCTGCTGCAACCCTCATTGTCGTCCCTCAGGCCATGGTCGTTGACTGCGCAGGGCGCCAGCGATATGAGCATCAGGCTGGTGCTGGTGGTTGATGCCGCGCATGAAGGTACCTTATTGCGTCTGCTACCAGGTTCAGCCTTGTTTGTGCTGGCGGGGACCGACTTTGCATCAGCAACTGGCACGCGGGTGTTTACCCTGGAGCGGCAGCCCCAGCATTCAGACGAAGAAAACTTCGTGCGCAATCCTGACGGCAGCGCGCTTACGCTTGAACCGTTGAGCGCTGGTGGGACGTTGTCGCTCAGCGGCAAGCGCCTTTCAAGGACAGCTTGGGAGGTAATAACCAGCCAACTGTCTTCAATTCACCACCTGCAAGTAAAGTGCGGCTCGCTGCCTAAAAGACACCTACCGACCGTAGAGGCTTGGGAAGAGGATGCGATGGCGCCCGCGCCTGACGTTCTCGATGTGTTGATGCAGATGGATTGGGCCGTGAATTGGCTCAAGGACAGCAAGCAAAGTGTTACCGGGGTACGCCGCGCGTTGGGCCTGGAGCCTGGAGATTACCTGCCCCCCCAAGGCTTGGTGGACCGCTTGGGCATATTGGCCGCCGCGACGCGAGAGGTATTGATTACCGATGAGCAGATCTCGGCGCTGAATCTGCCTGTTTATGAACGACCCAAGTCCGCAGCCGCACGAGAGCCTATCAAATGGCGCGAAGTGCTGCAGTATTTGCTGGACCCGCAGGGGCTCGTGAGGCCTGTTCCGCTCACAGGTCTCGAAGACCCCCATCAGTACTTGCAAGAAGCGATTAACTATCGAGTGGGGCAGTTGAACCTATTCCCTGATGAACGTGAGCAGAGCGTGGCGAAGCTTGTCGGCTTGTTACTGGCCGGGCATGACCGCCAACTGCGGCTGATCGAAGGTTTGGCACAAGAAATGATCAACCTGCCGATGGACCGCACCCAAGTTGTACTGCGTTGGGCACAGACCTCGGTACACGCCCTGTTGTCAGCGGTGTTGGGGCTAGCTACTGCAGCCGCCACTGACTCATTGATCAATCAACTCGAGCGTGTATTGCGTCATGGGACAGTGGTGATGGACCTGCGGTTGAGCACCAGTGCCTTGCGTGTGTTTTTGCTTAATCCGCAATGGCTGGGAGTTCCGGGTAGAAATCTGGAGTTGAACCTCAAGAGCTTCTACCTGCTGAGCCGCTACAGTCAGTGGTTTCATGGCCAAAGCCAGGCGGAGGAGGCATTGCTGGGTTATTTCATCGCGGCCAACCCCGGAAAAACAGCGCTCAAAAACAAAACATTGCGCGCTGCAGTCAGCGACCAGGCCGCTTCCGTTTTGGCCAGGCTGTTGGGGTGGAGGCAGGACGACGTGCATGAGCTTTTCCAATTGCTGGCGCAAAAGCGCGCCTGCTCCATGGCCGACATCGACTGGATCCTGCGCAGCCAAGCCACCTGTGCCGCCAGCGGCCTGTCTGCGGCGGACTTGCTCAGGGCCACAGCCCTGCACGGCGACAGTACGGGTGTGGCCTGGCAAGCGGTAGGCAATGCCGTCATGGCTGCCCGGCGCTGAGCGCCTGCGCGTTTTTACGATGAATAAGGAGCGAGCATGTCCAGCTCAATCGATAGCCAGCTCAACGAAACCCTGCGCGATGCCCTGGTGGCCTACTATCTGGATGAGGTGGTACCGAACGCAGCGGAGTTTGTCGACGCCCAGTTGAGCGACAAAATCAAGACCGCCAACGACCTCTACCAATACAAGCTGCTGGATGTGCAGGTCAGCCAGGCCGTGCCCACCAGCCCGGTGGCCTCGGCCATCGCCAGTATTCAGCAATACATCAATGCCGCGCTGATGGGCATGGAGCCGGGCTATGAAACCAAGGTGATGGAAGAGCACCTGATAAGGCAGTGGCGCGAGATCGACTGCCAGTACCCCATCTGGGCGGCCAACCAGCAGTTGAGCTATTACCCGGAGCTGTATATCGACCCCTCGTTGCGCTTGAGCAAATCAACATATTTCCAACAACTGGAAAACGACCTCAATCAGAACAAGATCGAGATCGACACCACTCAGGAAGCGGTGCTGTCTTATCTGGCGAGCTTTGAGGAAGTGGCCAACCTGACGATTATCAATGGTTACATCAATACCACCGATTTCAAGAATGGCATGTATTACTTTATCGGCAAGTCCCGGGCCGAGAGTGTGTACTACTGGCGCTCGGTGGATATGTCCCAGCGTACTTACGTGAACCTCAACGGCACGGATCCCAACCGGCCAAAGTTCGATTATCCGCAGCCGGGGGCGTGGTCGGACTGGCACAAGGCTGACTTGCCGATTTCGGCCAGTGCCATTGAGCGTACAATAAGGCCGGTGTTGTTCAATAACCGCTTGTTTGTATTTTGGGTGGAATGTGTGGATAACAACCCTGCTCAGATGACGGTTGAAGAAGGTTATCTCCCAGGTGGTACCCCCACGCCGCCTGATCCGGGCTCACCGGTAATCAAGATACACAGTAACCCGATGTTGCGCTTGAACATGGTTTATAAAAAATTCGACGATAGCTGGAGTGTGCCGCAAACCGTCATTGAAGCCTGGAGTAAGTCGCCGTTATTGCGCACCGAGAATCTATCGGGCTTGCTTGATAGTATTGCGGTGGAAGACAGCGGCGGTTCATCGGATTTGATGTTGGTAGCCATGTATGCAGGTTATACGCCAGGTGCGGCGAATGACGGAATAAATGATGCGTACGCCTTTTTGAAAGTGGCGCATATTGATAAGAACTTTAATGTAATGCCTCTATTTCCTGCGCAAGGGTATGTACCAAGCATTGAGGTGACACCAGGGGGCAAAAAAGTTCATGTGTTACAGGTGGCACGAATGTTCGCGTTGGATAACAAGGAGCGACTTCAGTTTGTAGTGCCGGCATTTAGCGTGGCATTGAAAAGCGTTGAGACGTTTACGCCAAATCAGAATTTGGATGCTTGGAACTTTCAGGGTGGGCAGGTCAATATCAAGGCGCCGCGTGTGGATGTAGAGGTAAGGTATGACCCGGGTTCTAAAAGAGTGTACTTCGACTCTGGACTGTCAGGCTCGTTTACTAGCATGGGTGATACATGCATTGTAGATTTTCGCTTTAATGGGGGTACTTGTAAATTCACTTTTGTTTTATCCGCTGACCTACCGGTATTGGGGCGGTGTAGGCTAATTGGGGGGTCGAGAATAGACGTATTGGAGGACGTGCCGGGGATGTGGGCCGGAGGGGGGACGGATATATTTAACTATGGAAGATACACTGGGGGTAGCAACGTTATTTACACGGATTTTTTGGTGGATTCGTTCGAGGACTCTGGGTGCACTCTTCCGCCGATTGGTGCGGGTGGGTCCGCATCTTTGGAAGGGAAACTTGTGAGATTGGACGTTGTGCGATGTCTTGGAGAAAACTTTTCGGTAGAGTTCTTTGATATTATGAGGGACGTGATAATTTTTGATATGCCTATTGTAAGGAGTGATAGTTTTACACCTCTTGTTTTTCAGCACGTTATTTTACGGCCGCTCAATTTAAATGACCCTGAAGCGGCTAATCCCGGTGCGGCTTGGCTTAATTTCTCCTCCGGTCTTTCAGTCAGAAACCCACCCGATACCTTCTCAGCCTCTATGCTAATTGATATTGAAACACTGTTGCCCAGTTGGCCCGGCAAATGGCCAGCAAGTTCGAAGAAAATCCCGCTGATTCATGGCATCAAGATGTTCCAGGGCAACAAGAATGTCGGGCATGCATTGAGGCTTACTTTTGTCGAATTGCAACGTGTCGCTGCTATCAATACGTCACTTGTTGCCCCTCGCATCAACACCTGTGCCAACCCAACCCTGGGGGTCGCCGAATTTATCGATTTCACCGGCTCCGACATCAAACAAAACGATGCCGGCAACTCCCCACGCCAACCCATCCGCATGAATACCCTGTTTGCGCGTGAGTTGATCAATCGCGCCAATAGCGCGCTGGAAAACCTGCTGTCCTGGGGCACCCAGCTCCTTGAGGAGCCCCCACTCGACCCACCCGCGGCGATCAACCAGATGGACTTTCACGGTGCCAACGGCTTGTATTTCTGGGAGTTGTTTTTACACCTGCCCTTCATGGTCAGTCATCGCCTGAACCAGGAGCAAAACTTCGATGGCGCCGAACAGTGGCTGGGCTTTATCTTCGACCCTTCGCGCAAAGCAGACGATACAGGCCGCCCGCCATATTGGAACGTACGGCCATTGATAGATGACCCGGTGGAAATGGACTATGCCACGCGTAAACCCGCCGATCCGGACGGTATCGCTAGCAGCCACCCGGTGCGTTATCGCAAGGCGATCTACATGTTCTACATCAAGAACCTGCTGGACCGGGGTGACGCCGCCTACCGGCAACTGACCCCCGACAGCCTCGTAGCGGCCAAGCTGTGGTACGTGCGCGTGCTTGACCTGCTGGGGCCGCGCCCTGATATCAACGTGGTGGACCATTGGCAACCGATCCCCCTGAAAACCCTGAGCGACGCCACCAACTCAAAATTGCGCGAGTTCGAACAGCGCCTGATCCGGCAGGACCAACTACGCGAAGAGAGTGCCGCGGCCTACGATGGCGAGTCGCTCTACCACTTCGCCGAACCGCCGCTGTACCTGCGCACTTTCGCGCCCGACCCTACCCTGCTTGATCTGGATAACAGATACCTGCGCTTGCCCTTCAACCGTGAGTTGGTCCAGAACTGGGATACCGCCGAGGCGCGCCTGGACAACCTGCGTAACAACCGTACGCTGGACGGCAAGCCGCTGATGCTGCCCTTGTTTGCTGCCCCCTTGAACCCGCGCGATCTGCTGGCGGCGTTCGGTCAGGGCGCGGCCTCCGGTGGTGCCGCGCGGTTGTTGGCCCAGGAGGTGCCACCTTATCGCTACAGTGTGATGCACAACCGTGCCAGCAGTGCTGTGGAAACCCTGATCCAATTTGGTAATACGTTGTTGTCATTGATCGAGCGCAAGGAACAGGCGCAACTGCAGGAGCTGCAATACCACCAGGCTTGGGAGTTCGCCCAATTTGCGGTGGACCTTCAGCAGCAGGCACAAAAGATCGACCTTGAGCAGAAAAAAGCGCTGGAGGCGAGTAAGGCACTGGCTCAGGGACGCCTGGGTTTCTACCGTAAGTTGGCCGATGAAGTGGTGAATGCCGGTGAAAAAGCTGCTGCAGCGCTGCACTTGGAAGGGAGGGTGTTGGACAACATCAGTCAGGTGGCCAATGCCGTTGGCAGTGGCCTGAAGGCCCCCCCCAATTCGGCTGGCGGCGGCGGCGGGGCTCACGCGGGTTTGACTAATGGTGCCGTTGCCGTAGCGTCCTCCGGGGGATGGCGCCTGGAGGGCGTCGCCGAAATGGTCAGTGCCTATTCTTCAGCCAGGGCCGCGATGCTCCATACCATTGCGGAGGCGACGGACCGCGCTGAAAACTTCCGCCGTCGCCACCAGGAATGGATGCAAGCCGGTGACCAAGCCACGCTGGAAATTGCCCAGATCGAGGCACAAATGCAGGTGCTTGAAGCTCAGGCCCGCGCCACCACTCTGCAATTGAATCAGGCCCGCGCCGCCCAGGATCAGGCGTTGGCCAGCTATGATTTTCTGCGTACCCGTTTCAGCAATGCGCAACTCTATCAATGGCTCAACGGCCAGTTCGCGACCTTCTATTACCAGGCCTACGATGCCACCTTGGCGCTGTGCCTGGCCGCTGAAGCCTGTTGGCAATTTGAACTCGCCGACTTCAGCACGCGCTTTATCCAGGCGGGCGTCTGGAAGGACAGCTACCGGGGCTTGAGCGCCGGCGAGGCGTTGAAGTTGTCCTTATTGAAAATGGACTCGGCGTACCTGAGTCGCAATGAACGACGGTTGGAGATCACCAAGACGGTGTCCCTGCGCCAACTCAAGGACAAGGATCCGACCTCCGCCATCAATCAGGACTGGGACACCATCAAGCTTGGCCTGATAGACAACTGCCGCGTCGATTTCCAGCTGACGCAGCCCATGTTCGACAGCAATTACCCTGGGCATAGCGTGCGCCGGATCAAACGTATCAGCGTGTCGTTGCCTGTGGTCCTGGGGCCCTACGAAGACATTCACGCCACCTTGACCCAAACCTACAGTGCCGTGCAGATAGGCGACACCCTCAAGGAAAACCTGCGGGCCAGCCAGCAAATCGTTTTGTCTGGCGGGGTGGATGACGATGGGCTGTTCACTTTCAGTTTCGATGATGAGCGTTATTTGCCCTTTGAGGGTACGGGCGCTATTTCAGGCTGGGCGTTGGAATTCACCTCTACTGACGTTGCGGCGCGAAACCGTCTGTTCGAATCGCTGACCGACATCATCCTGAAGCTGCATTACA
The DNA here is from genome assembly GCF_016613265.1 of Pseudomonas sp. MF6751. NCBI lineage: Bacteria > Pseudomonadati > Pseudomonadota > Gammaproteobacteria > Pseudomonadales > Pseudomonadaceae > Pseudomonas > Pseudomonas sp. MF6751. The sequence goes on along the minus strand of NZ_JAENSV010000049.1, from coordinate 5,239 downwards.
CGGCCAAGGCTGGCTAGGAGGAAGCATGGTGAACCATGACGAGTCGCTGCAAATCGCCGCGCCGTCCCTGCCCAAGGGCGGTGGCGCCATCCAGAGTATCGGCAATGGCCTGGGACCGGTCGGTATCAGCGGTAGTGCATCGTTCGAGTTGCCCTTGCCAATCTCCCCCGGGCGGGGTTTTGCCCCGGACCTGACGCTGGGTTACAGCAGCACCAACGGCAACAGCTCGTTCGGAATAGGCTGGGGCAAGACGCCCAATGCGATCACTCGACGAACGTCCACAGGGGTGCCGGCGTATACCGATGAAGACGTGATCCTGGGGCCGGATGGGGAACCCTGGATGCCGGAGCGCAACCCGAGGACGGGTACAGAGGTTTCAAGGGTCGAGACGGCCTATAACGGCTTGTCGGTGGGGCCTTACACCGTTGTACGCTACTGGCCTCGCACCGAAGGCGCATTTGCACTGATCGAGCATTGGTCCGATACCGACGACCCGGGGGGGTTCTGGCTGATTCACAGCGCGTACGGCAATCTGCACCTGTACGGCAAAACCGCTGCTTCACGACGTGCCGACCCGGATGTCGATGCGCGTGTGGGGGAGTGGCTGCTCGAAGAAAGCCTCAACCCGCGTGGCGAGCACATTGTCTACCATTATCAGGCCGACGATCACGCAGGTGCCCAGCGTTACTTGAGCAAGGTGCTTTACGGCAATGCGCTCGCCGATGACCAGCTGTATGCGTGGCGCGTTGAGGCTGGGCAAGGTGTGCTATGGCATTTTCATCTGGTGTTCGACCATGGTGAGCGTCCTACTGCCCTCATGACCGCTCCTCCTTATGAGGCCACCCAGGCATGGCCTGGACGCAGCGATCCGTTCTCCAGCTATGCCTATGGTTTTGAGCTCAGGACGCGGCAACTGTGTCGGCAGGTGCTGATGTTCCACTACTTTCCCGATGAGCCAGACATGGGGCCGGCGCCCGTGCTGGTGCGCCGACTACTGCTTGAATATCGGCCATCGCCACTGGGTTATAGCCTGCTGCATGCTGCCCATGAACAAGCCATTGACCGGGCGGGGAAGGTACAGAGTCGGCCACCGTTGCAGTTCATCTATAACGCGTTCGAGCTCGCACCGGATCCACGGCGCTATCAGCCATTTGAAACAATGCCGGGTCTTGACGACGGTCAGCGTTATAAATTTGTCGACCTGTACGGCGAAGGTTTTCCGGGCATTTTGTATTCTGACGATAAAGCCTGTTACTACCGCGCACCTATGCGGGCCGAGGCGGCGAGCCACCCCGACGAAGTGGCCTATGACGATTGGCATGAGTTGCCAGAGATTCCGATAGCCGACCGCCTGCAGGCACCCCGACAGTTTTTAAGCGACCTCACTGGTGATGGCTGCCTTGAATGGGTCGTAGCCCAGCCTGGGCTGTGTGGTTTTTTTACCTGCAACCCGGACCGCAGTTGGTCGAGCTTCGCGACCGTGGATGCCTTCCCTCACGAGTTTTTCCATCCTCAGGGGCAATTGGCCAATCTGATGGGGGGCGGCTTGTCTGACTTGGCGATGATCGGCCCGCGCAGCGTACGTTTGTATGCCAACCAGCGGCAAGCGGGGTTTGCCCCCGCCACCCAGGTTAAGCGCAAGGAAGGCGAGGATGATCTGCCGTTGATCAGTAACGCCGCCACCGAGTTGGTCGCCTTCAGTGACGTGCTCGGCAGCGGCCAGCAGCATCTGATCCGCATCCGCCACGACCGGCTTGAATGCTGGCCCAACCTGGGGCGAGGCCGCTTTGGTAAAGGGTTCAGGTTCAGCACGCTGGGTTTTGCTTATGACGAGTTCGATGCATCGCGGGTCTTGCTCGCGGATCTGGACGGCTCCGGTGCCGCAGACCTGATCTACTTGAAAGCCGAGTGCGCGCTGGTGTTCATGAACCGTTGTGGCAACGGCTTTGACGACGCCGTCGAGCTTCCTTGGCCCAAAGACGTTCGCTATGACAGATTTTGCCAGGTGAGTACCGCTGACCTGCAAGGGCTGGGCTGCTCCAGTCTGGTGTTGACGGTGCCGCATATGTCGCCCATGCATTGGCGATATGACTTTGTCGCAGCCAAACCCTATTTGTTATGTGCAACCAATAACAACCAGGGCGCCGCCGCGAGCGTGAAATATCGCAGTTCGGCCCAGGAGTGGCTGGATGAAAAGCAGCAATTGCTCGCGAGCAATCAACCGGCCGTGTGTCGTTTACCTTTCCCCGTGCCGGTGGTGAGTGAGCAGGTTCAATGTGACGAAATCACGGGTAATCGGCTGACGCAACGGTTCGAATATCGAAAAGGCTTTTACGACGGACAGGTACGAACGTTCCGAGGTTTTGCCCTGCTCCTGGCGACTGATACCGACGCTGCTGCCGAGGCATCACCGGAGTCGGGTTTCAGTGAGCCGGTATTGCGCAAGACCTGGTTTCATGTCGGACAGGTGATCGACCCAGCGTGCGATGAGTATTTCAACGGTGATCGGGCTGCTCACCCCTTGGGAGCAACCTTGCTTAGCCATTATCACGAAGCCGACGGTGTCGATGAACTTGTCGTACCCCAGGCCGATGAGTTGCCTGGCATGCTCCAAGCACTGGCAGGCCAGGTATTGCGTGTGGAAACCTATGGAGGGCGCAACGCAGGTGACGTCCCCTATAGCGTCGAGCAAAACCGCTACCTGGTACGCGTGCTGGATCGGCCAGTAGGCGGTCAATTCGCACCTTACAAGGTGATGCTGGCGTTATCGTTGGAGTCGATCGCCTACCAGTACGAGCAACAGGTCGATGACCCGCAGTGCCAGCACGGGATCAACCTGCGCTGGGATGCCTTTGGCAGCCTGACCCATGGCGTCAGGGTCAGTTATGCCCGGCGCCTGACGGCCCAGGATGATCCGGCCTGCCAGGTGGACCCGAATGAAATCACACCGCAGAAACGCTGGTGGTGTGATGCCCATGATTCGGCGCAGCAGGTTTACTACCTGAGTGAAAGCCTGGCGCGGTTTATTCACCTGACACACCCACAGGGCTGGCGCCTGGCCCTGCCTTTTCAGCAACGTGACAACGCGCTGGTGCTGGGTAAGGGCCCTGGTCCCAACGGCTTGCAACCCGACGCGATCAGCTATGAAGCCTTTATCGCGCAAACCGCCGCAAACCCCTTGAATCCCCAAGCTCAGCGAACACTGGTGGGGCAGTCGGTGCAGCGCTACCGGGACTTGTCCGGGGTTCACCCGTTACCGGATGGAGAGGCCATGTTCCTGGCCTTGGCCGATGAGCTGGAAATTGCCGAGCTGGATGAGGCAGCGCTCAAGGCGTACGACTTGCTGCGCAATGACGAGGGTGAAATGCCGTTTGACCTGGAGCAAAAACTCCTGGAGGTCGGGTACCACAAAATGCGCCTGGTTCTGCCGTCCATCGACGGGGCGCAAGCGCCATTGTGGTCGGTCAAGCGCGGTTTCAATACCTACGCCGGCCTCGCGGGTTTCTATAACGTCATCACCGTGCAGCAAACCCGCAGTCATGGTGTGACCCATCTGAGTTACGACCCCTATGGCTGCCTGAATACTCGGGTACGCCTACCTGACGGCTGTGAGACGCGTGTGGATTCGATTGACTATCGCTTGCTGCAACCGGCGCGCATTATCGACCCCAATCAAAACACTCAGGAGGTGCTTTACGGGGCATTCGGCCAGGTGATCGCCACCAGTTTTTTCGGCACCGAACGTGGTCAACCCGTGGGCTTTGCGTCGCTCGATGACTACCGTCCTCCACTCGGCGGCACACCTGGCCAAATCATTGATGCACCGGCCGCGGCGTTGCAGGATGCCGCCACTGCGCACTTTGCCGACCCGTTCAGTTGGATGGGCCGAGTGCCTGACGCCGACCTGCAGGATCGCCAATGGCTGGACGAATGCGTAGCGCAGGGCGACCTGCTACCCAGCGGGCATATTCGTGTGTCGGCCCGTTTGCTCTCGCCATCCGATGCATTGACGCCAGCGCGACAACGCCTGTTGAGCTTGATCCCTCAGGTGCGCCGCGAGCCTGTTCACGCCGTTACCTTGCAGGCTGATCGCTACCCGCTCGATCCGGAAAAACAAATCCGCGTCGCCTTGAGCTGTTGGGACGGTTTCGGTCGCGCCTTGCAGAGCAAGCAAAAGGTCGAGCGCGGTTATGCCTACCATGTACAGGAAGATGGCTCGTTGGCGCTTGACGGCAATTGTCGGCCGGTGACGGTACAGGATGTTGAGCGCTGGCGGGTCAGCGAGCGGGTCGAGTACAACAACAAGGGGCTGATTGTGCGCATCTACAGGCCCTATTTTGCCGATCATCATCGCTACATCAACGATGTCAGCTTCAGGCAACACGGTTACAGCGACCGACAATTCTATGACCCGTTGGGCCGTCCTACTCGTACCGTCCTCGCCAAGGAGGACTACCTGCGGCGTCATACCTACTGGCCTTGGTACAGCATTTACGAGGATGAAAACGACACCTATGAAGAGGTGATGGCGATGAAAGAGGCCCGGGGGAAGACATTGCAATGACCGCCCTTGCGCTGCACCGGCAGACCCCAGGCCTGAGTGTGAGCGACCCTCGCGGGCTGACGGTGCGCACGGTGCGCTATTGGCGTGAGAGTGGGCGGGAGCAGGCGCAGGCAAGGAGCAGTCGTAGTGGCTTCGACGGTGCGGGCCGAGTCGTGGCCGAGTGGGACCCGCGTTTGGTGGAACGGGCCAACCTGACGCAGGTTTACTCGCTCGGCAGCAAGGTACTGGGCTCCCACAGCGTTGATGCAGGATGGCGTGTCAGCCTGTTCACGCAGGCGGCTGAACAGGTGCAAGCGTGGGACGCTCGCGGTAATGAGCGACAGGTTGAATACGATAGTTTGCTAAGGCCTGTGGCGGTGTTCGAGCAAGCTGCGTGCGTCGAACGTCATCACTACGCCGATGCGTCGCCGCACTATGCCGCGCACAACCAATGCGGCCAGTTGATCCGCCACGACACCCCGGCTGGAACGCAGCATTTCAATGAGTTCGGCTTGACCGGCGCGGTGCTGGAACAGCATCAACACTTTCTGCAAAGCCTGGATATGCCCGATTGGCCACTGCCCCTTGATGAGAGAGATGATTTGCTTGAACAAGCAGCCGGTGCTCGCAGCGCTTTGCTGCTCAACCCGTTGGGCGATGTGCTGGAGCAAACCGATGCGCGGGGCAATCGGCAGC
>NZ_JAENSV010000048.1:0-38927 GCF_016613265.1 Pseudomonas sp. MF6751 | reverse complement strand
TAAACGCTTCGATTTCAAGTGCCCGATCGAAGTCATGGGCGAGGTGATGCAGGAAGCCATGGCTATGCGGCATCATGCTCCAGCTTCAAATCAATAACCGTGTTGCACTCAGCTTCTGCAACCGCCCAGGCTATTTTCTGCACCATCTCCGCCGTACCAGATATTGGCGTGCCCCGGAAATCCTTTACCATGGGCCGGGGCATAAGGAACCTCAAAATCACGGCCTTCCGAATCCAGGAGCACCGTATTTTCAACATCGGCCTCACATAAATAATAAAGCGATTCCCAGTCACCCTGATGTCTCTGGCCTCGTCGTTTACGATAGGATTTATGAAACAGCTTTGCGTCTCTATACCAGCCCACTACTGCCTGCCTGCCACCAGGCTGCTTGGCAAAAAACACAACATCTACCCCATCAAGCTCGTCATTCTCGTTCCAGGCCCGCGAGTTATCCAGACGAAGAAGATCTACTCCGCTAAAATTTTTGGTCATGGCGTATCCGTAGACCTTTCCACCCTCCGCTCGGAAGTTCCACATCTCGCCGCCGTTGCCATTTATATCAACGTGAGCGCCACCGCCGCGTATTTCACCAACACCATCATAGGCAACCATGTGCCCGATCCTGAACATCAAAAGTGGTCTTTCCAGCATTTCCCTATCCTTTCTATCCAATGTGTTATCTCCCTAGTGTCCCGTTCGTGTAATTCGTTAATCTACAGGGCCCGAAATCACTGGGGAAATCTATTTAAATAGATAAACGAATTAAACGCGCATGACACTAGAGGGCACTGTGAACATCAGCACATATCCTAACGCCCCATTCTAATCGTGCGGTAGTGCTACATACCGTTGACTCCATTTCGATAGCTTACTTCTGCATGATTAAAACGATCGAACATTCTTAACTTCATTGTTTCAATCTGGGCAGCAGTGAAGCCGCTGATCCGCCAAGGATAGTGGCATCTGATTTCGTCAACTCTGGAAATTAGGTATGAAAACTTGTCGTAGTCGCTTTGAATTACTTCCATTTCTTCTGCGGATATATCGAACACGTCTGACGCCATGGCATTAATGTAAATCTTAGTCGCATCAGAAATGATTTCGAAAACGTCCTTGAAATGATCTGGAGCAGAAAGACTTGCGATTTTTTCCCTCGCATCAGGCTTAAGCTCATCATTTACCAGATCAAATGTAATCTTTCGGGATGCGCCGCTGGTTTGATAGGCCTCAGTCGAACTTATCGGCTTCCAATAAACCTTCTCGGTGTTAAGGTCTACACACACAACAATAGTCGGGACAGAAAATCTTTGCCAATACGCAATATCGGCATCCTCGACATAGACATCGTGTTTAACTGCCGATGTCAGTTTATCGAATGATTTGACTTGCAGCTTTACAACGTTGCCTGTCGCTCCATTGCTGTCATCACATATTTCGATCTCCGCATCAATACCTAAATCTACACCTTGTAGTCTGCATGGCCAGTTGAGTGTTCTCGTGAATTTGAACGCAACTAAATGCTCGCCTGCGTCACCATTTATCGTTCGCTTTTGATAGAATTTTGTCATCATGCTCATCCTTGCATCGGGAATAGGGTGTGCTTGCCCGCCCTGAGGTAGATACCCCCGCCAGGCTGTTGTAGCAACTGTCTGGTAACCTTCACCAATCAGCAGGATTCCAGGCCGGTGGTGGGGTGAGCTATGTTGAAATCTTCGTGATGGTCGAACTCGACGGGTATCGCCTGAGGCGGCGGCGCCTTGAAACGTGACATGCCAGCAATCCTTAACTACTTGATGGCTCCATTCTCACGTCACGACTGGCCGTGTCAGAAGCACACTTTCCCATTTTACAGAATTTAGTGATGCCGAAGATCATTCGGTGTCTGCGGCGAGGACTCCAGATGGAGAGGCTGAGCCGGGGTGATCCCTAGAATCGTGCAGGTGGCTCGACAACTCAATAGGTTTGGGTTACGGACTTGCAGAGGCTTGCAGCGGATGAGCTCACTTGTGATAGCCAAGCGCTGAGGTTTACGGGTATAGCTTGAAGTCGCTGCCCTCATGCCACTGGCTAGGATCGATATCCGTGATTTCTAGCCCGTAGGTGCGTAGGAGCCAGCGTGTTTGCTCGCCGTATTCACTTCCAGGCTCACTGCGACCATGTAGCGCTATACGATTGTTCACCAAGGCGATATCACCTGGCCGCAGAGTAATAGCGATCGCGCAATCAGCACATGCGTGCTTCAGGGCGTCCATGGCTTCTTGCGCGGATTTGTGGCCGATGTCAGCAATCTGCGTGGTGCTGTGGCTGAATCGGATCCACCAGCTTCCATTCATTTGGAAGAGAAGCTGCGCATCATCGACATCAAGTTCGTCGCCCAGGATGTCTACCATTCCATCGCGGAAGGTCAGCTGTGAACCGATGATGTACTGAGGCTTCTGGAGCTCCTCAATATGCTCTTCGCTCAAGCGCGCCATGAGGTGGTCAAGAGGCATGACCGTGGTCGGCACTTGCTTTGGGTTACGCAGGGCCGACAAGCACACGAAGTCTGGAGAGGGGGCAATGCGTTCATTCAGGGGGTCGCGGTATCCCCGCAACGGGAAGGTCACGCCATCCGTGTGCCCACTCATCTTGTCCGCCGATTTGACTGTGAATTTACCTCGGCCAGGCGGGAACACCACCAAGTTAACGAACAGGTCGCCTCCGTTCTCGGAGCCGTAGGAAACCGTGGCGGAATTGATAGCCGCAAGGCACGCGATCGCAGTTACTCGGGCAATGACCGTGCCTTCTGCTTCAGGCACCGGGCAAAAATCAATGGGGGTATCGGGTAGGTCATCTGGCCGGAAGATACCCTCCAGCGTCAGGCAAGGCTGTGCCCACGCAAAGGCTTGCACCTCTGCACAGCTGCTCCCCCGGCTATTGAGCTCGCGTTCGATCGCAGGCTGCAGCTCACGCCCCAGATCGCCAGGGCGCGCCAGGTACTCAAGCACTTCCTCATAGGTCACGTTCGCTCGCCATTCGCTGACTGTGACACGCACTGCTTCTGTAAAGATTGCCTGGATCAATTGTGTCCCTACACGCGCGAGTGATATAAAAGTGATGTACGTCAGCGTGATTATCACGCACGATCCCACCAGCGACCAAATCCGTCTATGAAAATGCCCAAGCTTCAGCCTGCCGATTATCTCCAAGGGTGCGCTAGTTTCCTAGCCTGCCTTAAGCCATTCATGCACTTGCGGGAGACCTCCCAGGGCATTGAATGTGAGATGACTCTGGCTAATGGCCAGCCTGTAGTGGTCACCGGCAAGGACGAGCCGCACCTGCTGCTTGGCTTGATGTCCGTACTCGTCGAACTGATTCCTCAAGTTCCAGCCGACGAACGGTTAGCGATGCCACCTGTCTCACGCACAGTGCCTGCGGATAAGCAGACTTTGGAGGCGACCATGCAACCTACCGCTACTACCAAAATCACTGATGAACGAACCCAAGCTGCCCGCTTGCAAATTGGTTTAACTACCAAGGTCTCGCTTCATGAGTTGGTAAGACGCGTAGCAAAACGCCGTGGCGTATCGCTGTCGATCGCTGCGCGTGATCTGGTGCAGGACGGGCTGACCCGGTTCGATAAAGAATCAAGGACAGTAGATCCGTCGGAGCTGCTGACTGATTACGAGCGCACTGCCAATGATTACGCAGGTGCCGATTCGGAGAGTTGGATCATTCGGGCTGACAGGCGTCTGGTGATGAGAGCGCGTTTACGCGCAGGCGAATATGAGCGCTCTTTGTCATCATTCACCAACTTCCTTCTCGCCAACGCTTTGAGCCATTGCCCTCACGCTGCCGCTGTGCGTGAGGCAACGACTAGTTCGATTACCAGTGATGAGGCTGTCGTAGAGGCTATCAAGGCGATCGAGCAGGTCAGTGGGGTAAAAGCCCGTGCTCTCGCTCCTCAGATCGATCTAGGTGAGCAACGCGGCCTGACCAACATGATCCTTGGTGGTTCTGTACTGGCGCCTGCGCGAGTCCTGGCGAAGCTGGCTGTCGTTTTGAAGAAGCCTTTGGACGTTGTGTCGGTAGCCTTGGAGCGTCGGTTCGCCACCCAATGCGTTCCAGCTTTCAAAGCGACTGATGGAAAACCCACCGTGCAAGCGGAACGCAAGGCGTGGAGTGTCGCAGTCAAAGAGCTTCAGCTGCCGGCTGAGGAACAAGAGCGTCTCCTGAACCTAGAGGGCTAAGTGTGAATCCATTCGACCGGGCACGTCGGCAAGCATTCGAAACCCGAGAAGCCCTGGTCGGATTGGCCGCTTCTCTAGGTGGCGTCAGCTCCTCTGGGCTCTTGGCTCATGTTGAGGACACGCTCGACATCGCGATTGAGCGCTTACCTTTCGGGCACCCAGAGTTGGGTGGCGGCAGCGGGGTGCTCAAGCGAGAAATTCAAACCATCTACATCCGCAACGATGTGTCTCCAGGAGAAACGGCCTATCTCATCGCCCATGAGTTGGGTCACTGGTACCTCGACGGCGATCGCCCTGCACAGACGGTCGCTCATCTGACCAGCATGACGGATTCCTATGGGAGTCAGGCTACGGTGGCGGTGGAAGCATACGGTGCTCGTGAGCGCTTGGAGCTTCAAGCAAACGTGTTTGCTCGTGAGCTTCTGCTACCCCGTGGTGTCGCAAGCCAACTGTTCCATAGCGGTACTGGTGCCACGGTCATCGCGGCCACTCTGGAGGTACCGCTGGAGATCGTTCGTCTTCAGCTATTCGACGGCATTTTGCTCCCCATATTGCCTCCTGCTCCACCTCCTCCTCTGCCGCTTATGACGCAGGGGCAGCACGATGCTGCTACCGCGTCCGAAACCTTTGTCAACGTTGTTGCCGGGCCGGGTACTGGTAAAACGACGACACTGATCCATCGCATCAAGCACCTGGTCGAGCGCGGTATCCCTCCCAGCCAAATCTTGGTGCTGACCTTCACGAACAAGGCGGCTCATGAATTGGTTGAACGCCTGAAGGTGTCTGGCATCGCCGGAGCCTCCGACGTGTGGGCCGGGACTTTTCATGCATTCGGGCTCGAATTCCTTCGCAAATACCATCAGATTTTCGGCCTGGAGTCCGACGTTCGGCTCGCAGATCCGCTGATGCAAGTTCGCCTGATGGTGAGCACGCTGCCCAAGGTGCGGCTCAAGTATTATCTGAGGCTACAGAACCCGTACGATTGGCTACCTGGCGTTCTGGGCCATATCAAACGACTCAAGGAAGAATGCCTCACGGTTGCCGACTACCGCACGCGCTTGGCTGCACTGCCGCCCTGCGAGCCGGATGTAGCCAATGAGCGCGAAGACATCGCCACCCTGTTTGAAGCGTACGAAACAGCAATGCGAGCTGAGCATTTGGTCGACTACGTTGACCTCATTGCCCTCCCTGCATCCCAGGCCAAGCGGGATCGAATAAGCGTTGCTCAGTACATCGACCATTTCTCGCACGTACTAGTGGACGAGTATCAGGATGTCACCGAGGTGATGGTCGACCTCCTTCGTCAATTGGCGCTGAATGCTCAATCATTCTGGGTCGTCGGTGATGTGCGTCAGGCCATTCACCATTGGCGAGGCGCGTCTATCCGTAGCTTGATGCACTTCGACGCCACGTTCTTGAGCACCATTCCAGGGGCAACGGTGCGCCGTTACGCTCTCGATCTGAACCGGCGAAGCACCCCTGAGATCCTGGAGCTATTTTCCTGCGCAGGCATCCATCATGCACTGAATGACCGGATGCCTCTGGAACCAGTCACGGCGTATCGTCCCTCGATCGGGGTCATACCTACCCTGTATGAGTGCGACTCCAAGCCCTCCCAAGCCGTCACCATCGCTCAGCGCATTGATGGGCTGGTGCAGAGGGGTGTCCCGTACAGGGATCAAGTCGTGATCAGCCGCAAATCGGCAAACGTTGAGCAAATTGTTGAAGCGCTTGAAAACCTGAATGTGCCAGTGCTGCACATCGGCGATGTCTGCCAGCGCCCTGAGATAAAGAAGCTGCTGTGCCTGATGGAACTGCTGTGTATGCGACAGCCGCGTTCACTGGTCGGGCTGATCTCTGAGCCAGCGTTTCGAATGCCGCCCCAAGACATTGAGCACCTCATATTCCTGACCCGCAAAGGCGCGGGATTGAGCATGCAGCGAGGCCGTTGGCTATGGCTGCCTACGCCAGGCCTCTCGCCCGCTGGCCAGCAAGCCAAGTCAAATTTGGCGTTGCTGCTGAGAGGGCTCAAGCGGAATTCAAGGCCTTGGGATTTTGTCGCCAAAGTACTGCTCGATCAGCGCTACGGTCTTCCAAACCCTGCTGATCAGACCATTCAGGCCCATACTCAGCGCTTGGCAACATGGCTGTTCGTCTACGCCGTACGCAATGGTGACGGAGATATCCGCCAGGCACGGCTTTCCCAGTTCCTGCTTCGCGAGGAGCTACGCCGTAGGATCGGAGAAAAGCTAGGGGATCGTGGTTTACCGCCTGAAGCGCGAGTCCTGGATGCGGTGAGCGTTATGACCGTGCATTCCAGCAAGGGGCTTGAGTACCCAGCAGTTCACGTCACCGATGTTGACGACGCGTCATACGGCGCCAATCGACCCTATGCATACGATGTGCGGGGGTTGGATCTCATCCCTCCCGAAGTTTTGAACAGCACTGGGTCAGAGTTCATGTTCGAAGAGCGAGTAGAGCGCAATAACCTACTCTATGTCGCCCTGTCTCGGGCTCGTGATTACTTGTATCTCTATGAGATCAGCGGGTGGCCACGTCCAGTTCCGCTCAATCGCGCTGCTCCCACGAGTCTGGTTAAGCGCTCGGGGGTGAAGGTACCGCCCGCACCCATCATACCGATGCCGTTGGCTAGCAGCACCGTGGTACCCACTGTGAGCTATGAGGCGTTCCAGGCCTACATGAGTTGTCCCCTCCAGTACCACTATCGCTATGAGCTAGCGCTCACTGCCGAGCAGGAAATCGACGTCTCGATCCGTGCTCGCTGGGCGATTATGGACATGCTGTTGGCCGTGGCGAGGGATGGCACTGACCCCAACACGGCATTCCAAGCCGCATGGGCGTTACACGGACTTCCAGATAGGGCAGAAGACCCTGGCTTGATGGATGATGCGATTGCCGCCGCCAAGTGTGGGCTGGTGGTGGTTAAAAGCGTCGGCGGTGCCGTCGAAGAAGGGATAGTTTCTGAAGTCAACGGTGTGCGCATTGAGCTCCCTTGGATGCTCGTCGATAAAGGGCAGCTGCACTGGATTCGAGCTCAGACGGGGATCCAGTACACCCTTAGTCACCTACGGCCCATGATGCTTGATATCAATGGCTCTCGAAGGCCGAGTGCGAAGATCTACTCCATTATCACTGACCAGCACGTGATGGATGGCCCTTCCAAGCAGGTCGCGAGCACGTCCGTATACAAGATGGCTCAACGTTTTGCCGCAGGTGATCGATCCGCCTCCAGAGGTCGGCATTGTGGGCGCTGCGCCTATCTGAGCATCTGTGCCAACATCCCCTGACTGACCTTCTTTGAGCTACTCGTAATTAAAGTTCGATTCAACATAAAGTTCATGCAAAGGATTGCTATGCAAAATTATACGGACTCAGTAGAAGCCTACATTAGGAGAGAATTTTTTTCGGAAACGGGAGAGGCTTTTCTAGATCTTTCGATTCAAGAAGACATAATTTATTCTGAGTTTAACGATGTTGGTCGATGGCTTTGTAAGCAGTATATAACGGGTGACTCAAGCTTCTATCTCGTGGATAGTATTCAAGTCCAGGCAGCAGCTATTCATGGCTACCAGGCGGTTCTAGTCTATAAGGGTATGCTAGATTTGATATTCCGCATCTCTGCTATGTTGGTGGGGGCAGAGCGGCGCCAAAAATTCCCAGATGAGGAGTTTTATGAGCCTTGGAGAAACAATCTAAGTTATTGGTTCAAATATGCAGAATTTGATTGGTCGGATAATAGATATTGGTGGCTTCATCGCGATGATTTTAGAAAAGCCTTTGAAATGCTTGCCGAGGGCTTGTTTGTATTCCTCTTGCTGCATGAAATAGGGCATCTCCACAATCTGCACGGGGACAGAAGGATTGAGAACTCAAGGACTGCAACCTCTACATCGCCTTTAGACGTTGATGATATTTTTGTACACGAGGCACTGGGACGCGGCGAGACGGTGAGCGAAGCCGATAGGCTGGCTGCCCACACTCGTGAGATAGTTGCAGATGCTTATGCATTCAAGTTTATGATTGTAGAGCTTAGGGATAGCTTATTTCCTGAGTCGGAATATTCCGGTCATGATGAAATGGCACTGCGCGTTCTTAATTTTGTCGTGTGTCACTATATGGTGGCTTCCTTGTTTTGGGGTTTTAGCTTTCAGCAGCCAATGCGCAATGATGCCCAAGAAAATGATTATCCATCTCATCTTTTCAGGCTGCAAAGTATTGAGAATGCGGCCCTTGAAAATCAATTGGCTGGCGGTAATAAAGAAACACATCAGGGTATGGCGATTGGTATGAAGAATTACACTGATAAATTGATTTGTGCTGCTGGTGATGATGAGTTTGTATCTTGGCGTGAGATGGCTGCCATTCCTGCGAATCATGAGCACTATCAGAAGATTCGTGGAATGGCGGGTGACTGGTCAAATATTAAATTTGGCGTGCGCGATGAGGATTGGCTGCCTTGGCCGTTTTCAACCTGAGATCAGGTAACCCCCAACTACCAGTAAGCGAGGAATGTTTTCGTTATGACCTACATTGACTTGCCCAGTGATCAGCAAGCTGCAATCGACCGATGTCGATGAGGCGGTGCTTCGATCAGCGGTACGCAAGTGTTTGGATGAAGAGCGCATGGGGCCGATTCAGGGCCTAGGGCTCGGTGACTGTGGGGCCTATGTAGGTAACAAGCTCCATGGGTTCGTTCATCGGAAGGCCGGAAGGCATAGACACCCGAGGTTGCTTGCCCCAGGCGTCCCATGCGTGGCGCCTCATCTATCTCATGTACACCTGTTTGGTGCGAGTCATGTTGATTCGGTAGCTGTCAGCGAACAGGCCGTTTGTCTCCAGTACTACTTCGCTCTTTTTCGTGCTGCGGATGTCGTAACGCTGTGACTGGGCCATGAGGAGACCATGTTCCAACTCGCCTTCTTCAGTGCTCGGTGGGCGCGAGGTATCACGTATCTTGAGGGTCATGCCAGCCAGCAATCTTGCGGCTACACGCATTCTTACGCTCAGCAGTTTGATGACCAGCTCATCGTCCGAGGCTTGCCACTCTCCATTGCCATCGAAGTTATAGATCGTGGTGTAGGGAGAGAGCGGGATAGGCAAAAAGGTAGTGCTCTTCAGGAGGCCATTGATTCGGTATGTCCTGTTACGAAAGAACTCAGTAGTGCCCTCAAAGCCAACAACGCCATTGCGTTGAGGGTATTGGTATTCTTCATACCACAAGCCCAGCAGTTTTGGGTTCAGACCATCGGATGTGCTGGGCTGAACCATGTAGGGTGCCAGCGGCCCTAGTATGGTTGACACGTCTCTGAGATGCGGAATCAGGAAAACGATTCCCGCCACGATACTTGCCCACCAGCCGACACGGAACTTACTCAATTTCATATCGCTTTACTCACGATGCAGAAACTCCTTGCTCGCCCGGTGAGGAGCGTCACACGTCCAGTTTGCGGCGCCACAGGTCGTGCACTGTCTGTTTAGAAATCCCCATTTTTTCGGCGATCTGCTTCTGGTTAAGGCCTTCCGCCTTGAGCTGATGTACCTTTCTCAAGGGTGTGACGTCTTTCACAGACATCGCGCTGTACTGCATCGCAGGTTCGTTGGTCTTCGCTGCGTGCATTTGCTTGGCAATGCCGAGGTCGGTGGTCAACCGCTGATGGCTCGAAGGGTACCCGATTGCTCGGGTGCCCTTGATCGTCTGGCGCGCAGCGGGAGAGTGAGCTTAGATCGGGACAACGATTCGACTGCGGGCCACGCAGACGTTTTCTTTGACGGCAAAACACTCTACGTAGTGATCCCCCTGGAAGCTTGATCGCTCGGTGATCTGATGCGGCCCGCTGTCCATCCGAATTTCTCCACGGATCATGTTTCGCTCAATTGCTTGAGGGCCTACGTTCTTTACCTTCCAATAAATCTTATAGGGCGGCGGCACGTCAATCTCGGCTACCCAGAATGTTAGCTCGCGCTCCTTCGGGATTTTGTAGCGGATGACCCTCGACATCAGATTGCGCAGTTGATCCCCTTCGTTTTTGACGCTGCAGTCGATGCGCAGGTTGTACTGGATATCCAGGCTGAATTTCTGGCCGATGAACTGCTCCATGTTCTTGACTCGGCCTTCGTTGATCGCTTGCTGTTTCTCTTCTTCCACGTACTCGGGGAAGTGCTCGCCAAAAACCGTACTCCAACGCTCGTGGGCAACGTCAGCATCGTCCAGAGCTTCCTGCAGTCGACGCAGAGCTTTCTTTGCTTTTGGATGGAAGTGGCCCGACTTTGTGACGATCGAACCGCTCCCCGGCGCTCGCCACTGTTCCTTGTCCTCATCGATATCCACCAGATACGCAAAGAAGTCCCGCGACATCTCGCCGTACGCTGAGTACGACTCATCGTCGTAGGCTGTCGTGCCTTTAAGGAACTGGTAGCACAGGGTATCGATGAGCATCCCTTTCAGGGGGACGCCGTGGTCGTTCTTCCAGGCGCGAACCATTTTGCAGAGGCGCTTGAGATTGTGGTTCTTGTCTTGGTTAAGGCTGTTGATCTCATTGATCTCTGCGACCGGATTGCAGGTTCTCCAACTGCCGCCATCGTTGGAATCAGGGTAGGTGTAGCTGCCATCATCGTGCTCGAATACTGGCAAGACTTCGACTATATAGTCCGTGAAGTCGACAGACACTACCTGTTGCTGAGCGCGGACGGTATGGTTTGGAAACCGGTCTTTGAGTACCAGGCGAATCTCGCCAAGCAGCGAGGACTGCTTGTTGTTCTCATACTTTTGAAACCGGTCATACACCGACCACGGCAGTACGAACGCCATGTCCAAATCGCTGATGCCATGGACTGCCGTATGGCGCCCGTACGACCCGACTTGGCGACAGTGCAGGGTGGTGGAGTCGCTGTCGTAATATTTCCCGTTGAGCTTCTCCGTGATCTGGCGATAGCTCTTGGAGATCTCATCAGCGTTCCTGACCGCCAGATTCTTCCGAAACTGTTCAAACAGCTCTTTACTCATGGGTGCAAATCCTTTGCAGGGCGTCCGCGATTTCAGGGTGGGAGCCGAGATACGAAACCGCGCCTATGGCAGTCAAAACTGCGATGATCACGACGTAGAAAGAGAACGGGAATTTGTCTCTCCACAGGGAAAACGTCCTGGACTCGGCGATCCAGTCGATCTGCTGTTCCCAGAAAAATTTCTTGTGGGCGAGCCACCCAGAAAACAGGATGTGCTTGTTCAGGCACGCACCTCGGAACGCCTCGGTAATGAGGTCATATTCCTGCTGGTGGGCAGGCATGAATCCAGTGGCAGATTTGCATTGGGCATGAAGCACCTTCAACCGATCAAACAGCGCGGTCAGCGCGCTACCCGCCTGGAAATACTGCCCCTTCGTCTCTGAATAGAGCGTGATGTAAAGGCTGCAGATGCCGACCACTGTGATGAGGGCTGATACGTTTTTGGCAGCCAGAACATCGATGTAGAGGGAGAGGACGCCAATGGTGAGTGACATCATGCCGATCCACCCAGGCGCTTTCTCAACAATGTCGAAAGTCGAGAAGTGAAGCTTGGCGGCATACCCGACGTCATACGCTTTTTCTGCGATCATTCGCAGCGCAACCTGCTGATCCATTTGAACCTCTGAGCTCAATCCTTGGGGCTGCTCAACTGCAGTGCCAGTGAGCCGTGAGGCCACGTGGTCGTCTGGCAAGCCGGCATTTACCTTTGGCCAGCAGCATGTTCCAGCCACGGCTGTAGAAAGTTTGCGGACGTTAGCATAATCCTGAATCGGTCAGCGATGGCCGGCGCTAGCAAGGGGGGGAGCTAGTAAAGCTAGGACGCCCTGGCCCAAGCTGACATCTGCCGCATACCTCTCACCTTGTGCAAGAGGGGTAGCAGCAGGTGCCAGCACTGGAGTGCTCGACGACCGGATGCTTTTTTAGCGTGAGAAGCCTCAACTGTCTGTCTATAATCCGCGCATGTTGAATCCAACCGAAATCCGCCCAATCCTCAAGCAGTGGGTCGCGAAAGCGATGTCCCATGAAGAGAGTGACGTCTTCATCGAGGAGCTGTGCTTCATCGATAAGGCCAGACGCGCCGATCTCGTCCATGCCAACGGAAAGCTGACCGCTTTCGAAATCAAGTCCCATGCTGACACGTTGACTCGCTGGGAGGGCCAGCAGCAGGCCTATATGGCGTGCTTTGACGAAGTCTGGCTATGCTGCCATTCAAAGCACTTGGTGAAGGCTCTTGAGTCATGTCTTCCGCATGTTGGCGTACTCGTCGTCGATGATTATTCCGGCATGGCGATGATTCGAAAGGCGAAGCCCAACAAGCTTCAGGATAAATTCCACCTAACGGGATTTTTGTGGCGTAATGAGTTGGATGCACTCGCTAGCCAGCATGGCGTGCCAACGAAAAGTCGCGACCTCATAAAAGAAGTGCGCCGCCAGCTCAGCGACGCCCTTCCCATGGATGTGATCAGGTCACATGTATTGGTCAGCCTGAAACAACGTTATCGTTAGAGTAAGTCATCGGCGTCGAGGTCATCGAAGCCTTCAGTATCTACGATGGACTGGATCATGGCGCAGATATGCTGATTGATTCTGTATCCATTCCATGTTCCGTTGTTCCCGTAGCCGGTAGATGTGGCGACAATTCTGCTGTACTCACGAGTGGCCCAGCAGAAGTCGTCGCCGTGATAACCCGGTAAGCCTCTAATCTCCTGGGCGATTTCAATGTATCGCACAAATTCTTTATCCGCTCCCTTACGTCGCTGCCACCATTCCGTTGGCGTGTAATAGCAGGCAAAAGGAAGCACAGGCATGCCTCGTATGTATTCCATCGAGGCGGTTGGGTTGGTGGCGGCGTAATCCCCGTAGACAATATCCGACTCTATGCCACTGGTATCGACCCTTGCTTGCCACGCAACGTCGTAGCAGGCGGAGGAACGTGAGGTGTTTGAGGCCGGCTTATCGATAGGGAAGGAGGTGCTCATCAGAACCAGATTTCGTATCTGATAGCTGTTGAGTTGACGCAGGGATACATTGAAATCCGACCCCGAGGCAGTGTTGGCCGGAGCTGAGGCACCGAAGTCCAAAATCACCGTCGCGGTGTCCGGGTTTTCAAGAGCATCCAGGATTGACAGCAATCTGTTCCATGAAGTGGAAGTGGGGTTTTCCGGGCAGGTAACCCTGATAGCTATATGTGGGAAATCGCTCTGAAGAGCCAGTGCACTTTGGATGACTGCTCGTTGGGGGTCGTCATCAACCCAGGAAACCACTGGTATGACGTTCTGGTTGATGCCTGCCACATCGGAGAAAAATCGACGTTTGTTCTCAAACGCGCCATGAGGATTGTGCAGGTCGTTGGTAGTAATGAATTCTTCACCAACGTCCTTCGTTATTCTTGAAACGTCTAGGAAAAAAGGATGCTCAGTCCAACTCGCTAGGAATGTTTGAAGGTGTCTGTCGTCGTCACCTCGCATGTCCAACAGCGGAGCCACGACTTCCCGCCTGTGGTCTTCCAGATTTATCAGCGCCTTAACGTCATTCTGACCAACTCGTAAACAAGCCACGTACTGCATCTTGCACTCCTTGCATGTTGTGAAAACCGGTTTCGCCGTAATGCTGAAGGCATGGCGAGTCACAGGCCCCGGCAATCAGCGAGCGTCGACATACGGAACATGTCGGTTTTGCCCACTGCCACTGGCCGACGTCATGCTCCCAGCGAGACGGCAGGTCGAGATTGGTAAGATAGCACTTGGCCACTCAATAGAAGCCTTAATGCGTTGTTTCTGGGATATGGGGTGCGCGTATGTCCGATTAGTCTGTGGGTTACTCATAGTGGAGTTCACCAAACAGTCCGATCATGAGGTCACCATCCAGGATCTCAAAAGGCAGGGTGACGTACTGGTCAGGGTGCCGAGGTATGGCCTTTCCATCGTGTGGTGCATTCTTTGTGTGCCCTTGAACTTTTTCCCCGTTCTCCTTGATGTAGGGAAGCACGACGATCCGGCCATGGTTCCTGGATAGGATCGTGCCCTCGTGCCACAAGGTGTTTCCTTCATCGCTACTGGACTCGCCACCCGTGTTTTTCACCACCCACCGTGGTACCCCAGCGTCCTCATACCAGAACACGAAGCCACCGCAGACCAGCACCCTCTGGCCGCGCATCCTTGCCTCGGCGAGCATTTGCTTGACGCTCGCTAACTGCAGCAACTGATTGGCTCGGGGCAGTAAGAGTGCGCGTATCTGCGCTTTGGTTCTTCCCCAGTGGTCGGCTCCCGAAAGACCAAACCCTTTGGCTGTCACTTCGCGCAGACAGATCTGCGAGCGTTTGGGAGACAAGGCTCCGATCTGTTCCCATGTCTGGTCATCGACACGGCGAAGGCACATGTTGAATCTCGGTATGGCGACTATTTCTAGGTAAGGCGCACGCTCAAGCTCCTCGTGAAGCGGTTGCAGCAAGCTCTCCATCGTATTGTGCAATTTCAGCTCTTGCGCGGAGAGCCGGGGCAGATTGGCGTTCCGCTTAATCGCCTCGCGCTCCATGAGCTCCTCTTCTCCCTGGATGCGGCGCGCCGCCGTCAGTGCTTTCTCGACTTTCAGGGTGGTTGAGCTCTGAAGCACAGGATCTGGTACCGCCTGAGCCACCAGTTCATTGGTGCGGCTGTTGAACTCGTCTGCCGCTTCCATGGCCTCCTCGTAGGAGGCGAAAACAGCCGCCCTCGCATGGCCACTGCCGTTATCGTAGAAGTATCGCTTCCAAGAAATTTGGGAGTCGGGGAAGAGCTTGAGTGCCCGCAACTGCCATGTCCATCCGATGCTGAATTGCCGGAACGGAAGGACGGCCATGGTGGGCATTGAGTGGTATGGCATCTGATCCAGGCGCATCGATTCTCCCTGCTCTTTGCGCCTTAGCGTCTGCGGAAGCGCTGGAGCTTAGTCTGGGGAGATAGATTCCCCGGTATTATGGATAGCACATTGCCAGGATGAGTCAATTTCTGTGGGGCACGTATTTCGGGGGCTTCAGGAGAAGATGAGGTCTGGACAGGGCTTAAAAAACTGGTGGTTTATCCAGTACTAGGGTTGCGTAGGTAATGTGCAAAAGCTATAATGCACATATACCAAGTTGCTTGGAAGGCATTACAAGTCAGCGTAATGTGCAGTAAGGTGGGGGGACGAAAATGCTGGGCCTGCCGTACAACACTGCCGCGCTGGCGTTGCTGACCCACATGCTGGCCCAGCAGTGCGATTTGATCCCCCACGAGATCATCGTCACCACCGGCGACACCCACGCCTACAGCAACCACATGGAACAGATCCAGACCCAGTTGGCGCGTACGCCGAAAAAACTGCCGGAACTGGTGATCAAGCGTAAGCCTGCGTCGATCTACGACTATAAGTTCGAAGACTTCGAAATTGTGGGTTACGACGCCGACCCAAGCATCAAGGCCGACGTGGCGATCTAAAGCCTGTTGCGGGAAGAAATTGTGGGAGCTGGCTTGCCTGCGATAGCGCAGTGTCAGGCGACATTAATGTCGCTGGTCCACCGCCATCGCAGGCAAGCCAGCTCCCACATGGGTTCGGTGTTCGCTTGAGTTAATGGCCGTGGCTTCTGCCCACATGCGAAGGCTCGGCCTCGCTGGCCGCAATCCCTCCGCTGACCTCCAACTGCTGCAGGATGCCGCACTGGTTCCCGCCGCCGCAACGTTGGCGCAAGTCCAGCAGTTGCTCCTGCAAGGCCAGCAATCCATCGATCCGCGCTTTCACATGATGGATATGCTCGTCGATCAACGCATTTACGCTTTCACACTGGTCCTGGGGGCTGTCACGCAGCCCCAGCAGGCTGCGGATTTCTTCAAGGGTCATGTCCAGGCTGCGGCAGTTGCGGATAAAGGTCAGCCGCTCGGTGTGCGCCTGGGTGTACACGCGGTAGTTGCCGTCGGTGCGTGCCGGAGGCGGCAGCAGGTTTTCCTTCTCGTAATAACGGATGGTTTCCACCGGGCAATCGGTGAGTTTGGCCAGTTCGCCGATCTTCATCGCAGCAATCTCCAAATGGGTGCTTGACCCTATAGTGGCTACAGGGTCTTTACTTGGCAACAGGCACCTTTACGGACGCGACCTGATGAGCCACTCCATTCATACCCCGCACAAGCACGACCACAAGCATGATCACGATCACGATCACGATCACGATCACGATCACGATCACGATCACGCTCATGACCACGGCCATGATCACAAACATGACCATGGGCCCGCCAAACTCACGCCTGTGGATAACCACGGCCATTCCGGCTCCTGCTGCTCCGGCGCTGCCGGGCCTGCCATCGTGACCTTGAGTGAAGCGCCCACCGCCGGCTCGCGCCTGAGCACCTTCCGCATCGAAGCCATGGACTGCCCTACCGAGCAGACGCTGATCCAGAACAAGCTGGGCAAGCTCGCTGGCGTGCAGCAACTGGAATTCAACCTGATCAACCGCATCCTCGGCGTCACCCATGACCTGCCGAACACGGCGCCGATCATTGAGGCAATCAAGTCCATCGGCATGCAGGCCGACCCTATCGAAGAAGGCAGCCCCGCCGCGCCGCCCGCCAAGAAACATTGGTGGCCGCTGGCGGTGTCGGGCGTGGGTGCCCTGGGGGCTGAGGTGTTGCACTTCACTGGTGTGGCGCCCACCTGGGTAATCGCACTGGTGGCGTTGGTGTCGATTCTCAGCGGCGGCCTTACCACCTACAAGAAGGGCTGGATTGCCCTGAAGAACTTCAACCTCAATATCAATGCCTTGATGAGCATCGCGGTGACGGGCGCGATCCTGATTGGCCAGTGGCCGGAAGCGGCGATGGTGATGTTCCTGTTCACCGTGGCCGAGTTGATTGAGGCCAAGTCCCTGGACCGGGCGCGCAACGCCATCAGCGGCCTGATGCAGATGACCCCGGAACAGGCCACGGTGCGCCAGGTCGACGGTTCCTGGTTGGAGCAAGAGGTCAAAAGCATTGACCTTGGCGCGATTGTGCGGGTAAAGCCTGGCGAGCGCATCGGCCTCGACGGTGAAGTCACGGCCGGTCAGTCCACCATCGACCAGGCACCGATCACCGGGGAAAGCCTGCCGATAGAAAAAACCGTGGGCGATAAAGTGTTTGCCGGCACCATCAACCAGGCCGGCGCCCTGGAGTACAAGGTCACCGCCGCGGCCAACAACTCCACGCTGGCGCGGATCATCCACGCGGTGGAACAGGCTCAAGGCGCACGCGCACCGACCCAGCGGTTTGTCGACAGTTTCTCCAAGGTCTACACCCCGGCTGTCTTCCTGTTTGCCCTCGGTGTGGCGGTGATTCCGCCGCTGTTCATGGCGGGCGTGTGGTTTGACTGGATCTACCGCGCCCTCGTGCTGCTGGTGGTGGCCTGCCCTTGTGCCTTGGTGATCTCCACCCCGGTGACCATCGTCAGCGGCCTGGCAGCAGCGGCGCGCAAAGGCATCCTGATCAAGGGCGGCGTGTACCTGGAGGGCGGCTACAAGCTCGACTACCTGGCCCTCGACAAGACCGGCACCATCACCCACGGCAAACCGGTGCAAACCGACTACCTGCCGCTGTTCCCGAACATCGAAGACAGCGCGCCGGCCCTGGCGGCCAGCTTGGCATCGCGTTCCGATCACCCGGTGTCCCTGGCGATTGCCAACGCGGCTGTGGATAAAAACCTGTCGACTCACGCTGTGGATAACTTCGAAGCCCTGGCCGGGCGCGGTGTGCGGGGTGATATCAACGGCCAGACCTATCACCTGGGTAACCACCGCCTGGTGGAAGACCTCGGCCTGTGTTCCGAGGCCTTGGAAGAGAAACTCTTTGCCCTGGAAAAACAAGGCAAGTCCGTGGTGTTGCTGTTGGACAAGTCTGGCCCGCTGGCGCTGTTTGCCGTGGCCGACACGGTCAAGGAGAGCAGCCGCGAAGCCATCCAGCAGTTGCACGACCTGGGCATCAAGACCCTGATGCTCACCGGCGACAACACCCACACTGCTAAGGCTATTGCGGCCCAGGTGGGTATCGACCAGGCTCAGGGCGACCTGTTGCCCACCGACAAGCTGCAAGCCATCGAAACCCTTTACGGCCAGGGCCATCGGGTGGGCATGGTCGGTGACGGTATCAACGACGCCCCGGCCCTGGCTCGTGCCGAGATCGGCTTTGCCATGGCCGCAGCGGGCACCGATACCGCTATCGAGACCGCCGACGTGGCGCTGATGGACGATGATTTGCGCAAGATTCCGGCTTTCATTCGGTTGTCGCGGCAAACGTCGAGTATCCTCAAGCAGAACATCGCCCTGGCGCTGGTGATCAAGGCGATCTTCCTGGCCGTCACGTTCATGGGCATGGCGACCATGTGGATGGCGGTCTTCGCCGACATGGGCGTGAGCCTGCTGGTGGTGTTCAATGGCCTGCGCCTGGTGCGCAAATAGAGGATGAGAGGGTGGTGTGCTGAGTGCTGAGTTAAAGGCGTTTTTCATGGTCGCCCGCCTGGGCAGCATTACCCAGGCGGCGAAGAAACTCGGCTTGAGTCAGCCCACGGTGACCACCCAGATTCGCAACCTCGAAGGCCACTACGGCGTCGAGTTGTTCTACCGTGGCGGCCGCCGCCTCACCGTCAGCGACGAAGGCGCGCGGCTGTTGCCGATGGTCAAGGCGCTGTTGCAGCAGGAAGCGGATATCGAGTTTTTCCTGCGCAACAACGGCCAGGTCCAGGGTGCGCTGAGAATCGCCGCAACGGCGCCGTATTACATCCTCGATCTGGTCAAAGCCTTTCGCGAGCGCCTGCCCCAGGTGGACGTGTCGGTGGAAATCGGCAACTCCCAGCAGGTGCTTGAGGCGCTGGACGATTACCGCGTCGATGTCGCGGCCTCATCGCAATTGCTGGAAGACGCCCGGCTGATCCGCCGCGTGCTGGGCACCGACCCGCTGGTGCTGGCGGTGCACCGCAATCACCCGTTGGCCAAGCTCGATCACGTACCGTTGAGCGCGCTAGTCGGGCATACCTTGCTGATGCGTGAAGCGGGCTCCACCACCCGCAGGCTGACGGAAGAGATGTTGAAGAATGCGGGTGTCGGATATGGGCCGTTGTTGGAGATTGGCAGCCGTGAGTCGATTCGCGAGGCGGTGCTGCGCAATATCGGCATCAGCATCATCGCCCGCCAGGAAGTGCCCCATGACCCGCAGTTGCGCGTGCTGACCATCGAGAATGCACCGCAGATTCCGGAGTATCTGTATTGCCTCAAGGAGCGCAAAGGAGCGCGCCTGCCGGCGGCGTTCCTTGGCCTGGCTCAGGAAATGTCACCCCTCTGAACATTGATGGCGGCTTTTAAATAGCCATCGCAGGCAAGCCAGCTCCCACATTTTTGATTGGTGAACCCATTCAAGTGTGGGAGCTGGCTTGCCTGCGATAGCGGTCGTGAGTCCTACACAAATCCACCAATACCACTATCACCTCCTTTTGCCTTTCTGCCACACCCGCTACGCATTGCCTCCCTAGCATGGCCTTCATCCGTTCGATGAGGTGCCACCATGCACACAGCCCTGACCCAACCCGGCGCACCGATGAAAGTGCGCGCAATCCAGAAACGCTTTGGCGCCTTCACCGCGCTGGACAACGTCTCCCTGGACGTCGCCGCCGGCGAGCTGGTGTGCCTGCTGGGCCCTTCCGGCTGCGGCAAGACCACACTGCTGCGCTGCATCGCCGGCCTGGAGCGCCAGGACAGCGGTGAGCTTTACCTGGGCGAGCGGGACGTGTCCTTGCTGCCACCCCAGGCGCGGGACTACGGCATCCTGTTCCAGTCCTATGCGTTGTTTCCCAACCTCAGCGTTGAAGCGAACATCGGCTACGGCCTCACCGGCAGCGGCCGCGATGAAGTGCGCAAGCGGGTCGCGCAGATGCTCGAACTGGTCGGCCTGATGGGCAGCGAAAAGAAGTACCCCGGCCAACTCTCCGGCGGCCAGCAACAGCGCGTCGCCCTGGCCCGCGCACTGGCGCCGGCGCCGTCGTTATTGCTGTTGGATGAGCCGATGTCGGCCCTCGATGCCCGGGTACGCGAGCACCTGTGCACCGAACTGCGCCAACTGCAGCGGCGCCTGGGCATCACCACCTTGATGGTGACCCACAACCAGGACGAAGCCATGTTGATGGCCGACCGCATTGCCGTGATGAACAACGGCAAGGTCGAGCAGTACGCCACGCCCCAGGAAATCTACGACCGCCCGGCCACGCCGTTCGTGGCGGAGTTTGTCGGCCAGGGCAACTGGTTGCCGTTCAGCCGTAACAGCGCCAGCCATGCTCAGGTGGGTGGGTTGAACATGCGCCTGGCTGAGGACGCCGGTGTCGCCCAGTCCGGCCGCTTGTTTTGCCGCCCGGAAGCCATTTGCGTCAACCCGCCGGTGCATGAAGAAAACCTGTTCCCGGCCAAGGTTCGCGAGATCACCTTTCTCGGTAACCGCTGCCGCATGAGCTTTGAGCTGGAACAATTGCCGGGCCATGCGTTGCTGGCTGAACTGGCGCCGGAAGCGATGCCGCGCCTGGGCGCTCAGGACATCTGGGTGGCGTTGCCGCCGCGCAGCCTGCAGGTGTTTGCCTGAGATGGGGGCTGTGATGACATTGCCGGTGCTGCGTCAGGTGTCCCGCGCCGAGTGGGGCGACCGCCTCTTCGTGGTCGGCGGCAAATGGCTCTGGCTGGGCCTGTTAGTGGTGGCGGTGCTGTTGCCGCTGTTGGCGATCTTCTGGCGCGGCTTCAGCAGCGAAGCCGGGCAGGGCGGTGGCCTGGTAGCCGCTCGCGAACTGCTGAGCAGCGCCAACTTCCACTGGTTGCTGGGCAATAGCCTGAAAGTTTCCCTCAGCGTGGCGGCCATCGTCGTGCCGCTGGCCTACTTGTTTGCCTATGCCCTGCAACGCACGCTGATCCCCGGCAAGTCCATCTGGCGCGGCCTGTCATTGCTGCCATTGATGGCGCCGTCGATGCTGCCGGGCATTGCCCTGGTTTATCTGTTCGGCAACCAGGGCCTGCTGCGCGGCTTGTTCTCGGAAAATATCTACGGCTTCTGGGGCATTGTGCTCGGTGAGGTGATCTACACCTTTCCCCATGCCTTGATGATTTTGCTGTCGGCGTTGTCCCTGGCGGATGCACGCTTGTTCGACGCCGCTTCGAGCATGGGTGCCAGCCCGGCACGGGCGTTTCGCAGCATTACCTGGCCGGCCACGCGCCAGGCGGTGTTCGCCGCATTCTGCCTGGTGTTCACCCTGACCATCACCGACTTCGGAGTACCGGTGGTGGTGGGCGGCGATTATCAGGTGCTGGCGCTGGAAGCCTACAAGGCGGTGGTCGGCCAGCAACAGTTCGGTCGCGGCGCATTGATCGGCATGGTGTTGCTGCTGCCGGCACTGTTCAGCTTTGGCGTGGATGCCTGGTTGCGTCGTCGGCATGGCGACTCGATGAGCGGTCGCGCGCAGGTGTTCCAGCCCGCGCCATCGCGGCTGCGTGACGGTTGCTACCTGGCCATCGTGCTGCTGATCTGCGCGGTATTGCTGTTGGTGTTCGGCATGGCGGTGTATTCCTCGCTGGTGAAGTTCTGGCCGTACAACCTGTCGCTGTCGCTCAACCACTACCAGTTCGAAGACACCGCCGGCGGCGGTTGGCTGGCCTACCGCAACAGCCTGACCATGGCGCTGTGCACGGCGTTGATTGGCAGTGTGCTGATCTTCACCGGCGCCTACCTGATGGAAAAAACCAAGGGCCAGAAAAGCCTGAACCTGGCGCTGCGTATGCTCAGCTTCGTACCGATGGCGGTGCCGGGCCTGGTGCTGGGCCTGGGGTACGTGTTTTTTTTCAACCTCAACGGCAACCCGCTGCACGTGTTCTACGGCAGCATGGCGTTGCTGGTGGTGTGCACCATTGCGCACTACCTGACCACCGCGCAGATGACCGCGACCACCGCCCTGCGCCAGCTGGACGCCGAGTTCGAAGCGGCGGCGTTGTCCCTCAAGGCGCCGTTGTACCGCCACTACTGGCGCGTCACGGTGCCGATCTGCCTGCCGGCGCTGCTGGATATCCTGCGCTACCTGTTTGTCTCGGCGATGACCACCGTGTCCGCCGCGATCTTCCTCTACAGCCCCGACACCATCCTCGCCGCCGTCGCCGTGCTGAACATGGACGACGCCGGCAATGTGGGCGGCGCGGCGGCCATGTCGACCCTGATCCTGTTCACCTCGGCCAGCGTCTCGCTGCTGCTGGCGTGGGCTTCACGTGGCGCGCTGCGCCGCTCCCAAGCCTGGCGCCAGCGCGCACCTGGCCAATAAAACATCCCTGAAGGAGGTGCTCCATGTTCAAGCCCCTGGCGCTGGTCGCTGCAGTCCTCACGGCATTCAGTCTGAATGCCTTCGCCAAGACCGAGTTGACCGTTTACACGGCCCTTGAAGCCGAGCAATTGAAGACCTACAAAAAAGCTTTCGAACAGGCCAACCCCGACGTCGAGATCAAGTGGGTGCGCGATTCCACCGGCATCATCACCGCCAAACTGCTGGCCGAGAAAGACCGCCCCCAGGCTGACGTGGTGTGGGGCCTGGCCGCCTCCAGCCTGGCGATCCTCGATCAGCAAGGCATGCTCGACAACTACGCGCCCAAGGACCTGGACAAGATTGGCAAGCACTACCGCGACGCCGCCAACCCTCCGGCCTGGGTGGGCATGGACGTGTGGGCCGCCACCCTCTGCTTCAACACCGTCGAAGCCGAGAAGCAGGGCCTCACCAAACCGGTGAGCTGGCAGGACCTGACCAAGCCCGAATACAAGGGCAAGATCGTGATGCCTAACCCGGCGTCTTCAGGCACCGGCTTCCTGGATGTCAGCGCCTGGCTCCAGACGTTCGGCGAGAAGCAAGGCTGGCTGTACATGGACGACCTGCACCGGAACATCGGCCAGTACGTTCACTCCGGCTCCAAGCCGTGCAAGCTGGCGGCGTCCGGTGAGTTCCCGATTGGCATTTCCTTCGAATACCCGGCGGTTCAGCTCAAACGCCAGGGCGCGCCGCTGGAGATCATCCTGCCCAAAGAGGGCCTGGGCTGGGAGATCGAAGCCACCGCTGTGATCAAGGGCACTGCCCATGCCGACGCGGCGAAAAAACTCGCCGACTTCTCTGCCAGCACCGCGGCGATGGACCTGTACAAGGAAAACTTCGCCGTGCTCGCGCAACCGGGTATCGCCAAGCCGCAGACCGAATTGCCGGCGGACTATGAGCAACGGTTGATCAAGAACGACTTTGTCTGGGCTTCCAGGAACCGTGACAGCATCCTGGCCGAATGGCGTAAGCGTTATGACGGTAAGTCGGAGAAGGTAGCCGGTCAGTAGGGCTTTCGTTAGGGCTGATGGCCTCATCGCAGGCAAGCCAGCTCCCACATTTTGATGTGTGAACCCGTTCAAGTGTGGGAGCTGGCTTGCCTGCGATTGCGGCCTCAAGGACAGGAACATCATGTCATGACACAACACAGCGATTTACTGATCGTCGGCGCCGGCATCCTCGGCCTCTCCCACGCCTATGCCGCCGCCAGGCGCGGCCTCAAGGTCAAGGTGTTCGAGCGCAGCGCCACGCCATTGGGCGCCTCAGTGCGCAACTTCGGCCAGGCACTGGTCACCGGTCAACCACCAGGGCCAATGCTGGACCTGGCGCGGGAAAGCCGCGAAATATGGGGCCAGTGGGCGCAAGCGGCGGGCCTGGCGCTCAAGCGCAATGGCTCCTACCTGTTCGCCCGTACCGAAGCCGAAGAACATCTGCTCGAAGCCTTCTGCGCCGGGCGCGCGCGGGAGCACGGCTACAACGTCGAGCTGCTGCAGGGCGCTGCCATGAACGACCTGTACGCGGGCCAGTTCCGCCATCACCGCGCCGCCCTGCATGGCAAGGATGACCAGCAGTTGTACTCCCGCGAGGCGATCCCGGCGCTGATCCATTACCTGAGCCAGCACTTGAACGTGGAGTTTCACTTTTCCACGCTGGTACGTGACGTAGAGCCGGGCCAGCTGCACAGCACGGCCGGCAGCTTTCGCGGGGAGCAGATCGTTGTCTGTTCAGGCCACGACTATCAGACCCTGCTGGCCGAATCCATCGCCCCGCTCAACCCGCACACCTGCCGCCTGCAAATGCTGCGTGCGCGGCCGGTGCTTAATCTGAACCTGCAACACGCCCTGCTCACCGGCTTGAGTTGCGTGCACTACGGCGCCTTTGCCGACCTGCCGGAAGCGGCCGCGGTGCAGGCGCAGATCTTGCGCGAAACACCACATCTGCAGGAACACGGCATTCACCTACTGATCAGCCCCACGCCCCATGGCGAGCTGATCATCGGCGACTCCCACCATTACGACAGCGACCCGACGCCCTTCAATGCCGAGCAGATTGATGACTGGATGATCGAGCTGGCGCAGCAGACCCTGGGGTGCAACATCCAGGTGGTCGAGCGCTGGCAAGGCGTCTACGGCGCTCGCGGCCCCGGGCCGTTTTCGTTTGTGCAGGCGGCACCTGGCGTCAGCGCTGCCTTGATGCACACCGGCGTAGGGATGAGCGTGGGGCCGGCCATGGCTGAACGAAACATCAGCCTGTTGTGGGGCGGCGCGTGATGTCACCGTTAAAATATGACGCCCCATATAGCCTTATCGTACCGTAGGTGCAGATGCCATGAACTCTTAAAGGCCCACAGCTTGGAATAGCCTGTGGGCTTGTTCATGTTTGAGATATTTCTATGCGTTACCTGAAAGCGACCGCCCAAGACCGGAGCGGTAATGGCAGGGCCGATACGGTATTGCTCCATTTTTATGAAAGACCCGCCTGCGGTGCCGATGAGTTGATTCATGAAGCCTTCGCGCTGGACATTGACGCGGACGGTGTTGTGGACTTTCAGAGCCCTGGCGACTCCGCTCCTGCGGGTCGAGCCCAATTCATCGACGCCTTGCAGCTTAAGACCTTTGCTAATGCCTTCCTGAAACTGAACTGGTTTAACCGGGGGCAGAGCGTACAGCGCGCACTGGTTGTTCTGGTCGCGCATTACAACAAAAAAGGGCCACCAAACGCTGTGGAACTAGGCTTTTTTGACCAAAGCAGTCAACCCCGAAGGTCCACGGCGACGTACCTGGCCGCTGGCTATGACGGGGATGGTGATGGCGTGCTGGAGTCATTTACTAATAGCGACGTGGATAAAAACGGGGTCGCCGACAAGGCGGACAAGGCGTTGCTCAGGACGCTGTGCAATAGCTTTCTGGCGTTTGAGTGGTATGAAAAGAACGAGTGAGCCTATATGTATATAACGCTCAGCCGTCACTGAGCTGGCGGGCCAGCGTCTGAATCTGTTCCTGGCGCTCGGTCTGACTCAGCTTATGCTGCGGATTAAGGCTCGACCATTGTGGATAGGCGCGGGCCTTGTTTAATGCATCGGGCAGCTTGCCTTCGCGCCAGGTTTTGTCCTGGGGCGTGTCGACCTTGATGCTGTGCATCGCCGCATGGCCGCGCAGGTTCAAGGCCTTGAGCAGTTGGCGTTGGCGCAAGGCGAGCAGGCGCAATACGCTGTCGTCGACGGTCAGCTCGCGCTGGCCCTTGATCTTGCCGAGCAGGCGACTGCCGTAGCTGCGTGCGGTTTGCAGGGCGCCACCAGCGATAGCGCCTGCCAGGGCCGCGGCGCCAAGGGTCAGGCCGCCGACCAGTAGATCCACGCCAGCACCGGCAGCGGCTCCGGCAGCTATTCCGCCGCCGACCCGCACGCCAAGTTGCTTGAGGGTTTCGGGGTTGAACAAGTCATCGCCCCAGCGACCGTCGAGCAGCGGCAGGTCGCTGGCCGCCGCGTCCTGTGGGCGAAAGCCGAACAGTTTGAGCAGGGCTTCAACGCACTTTTGTTCGCGTTGGCGCACGGCCTTGCGTAAGTCGCTGACGGCTTGGGGCTCATTCTCGGTTGTCACACTGCGACGGCAGGCCGCGCAGTCGATCAACAGTTCGGCGATCAAGCGGGCGGCGCTTTGCTGGCGAGCCTGGCGCTGGGCTTCTTGATCGAGGATCAGGCGTTCCAACTGCGGCCGTGAGTTTTCCAGCAGCAGGGCCAGGCTTTCATACAGCCGGCGTTCGCCGTCTTCGGGCGGTGCCACGCTGTCGAAACGCACCAGCGCATGCAGGCCGAGGCGGGCCAGGGCTTCGCGCCAGTCCGGTTCGCGGTGGTCGCTGCTGCTGACAAAGTTGAGCACCGGCAACAACGGCTTGCCGCAACTGGCTAGCACTTGCAGTTCGTCGCGGTACTTGGCCAGCACCGGCTCGCGAGCGTCGATCACGTACAGGCCGGCATCGGAGGCCAGCAACTGGCGCAGCACCTTGGCTTCCTGTTCGAAACGCTGGCGCGCCTCGCTGCCTTCCAGGAAACGCGCCAGCCGCGCAGGGCCATCCAGGCGTTCGCCGGGGCGGTCGAGGCGTTCCAGGTAATCGAGCAGGGCGATGGCGTCTTCCAGGCCGGGAGTGTCGTACAGCTCCAGCAAAGCTTCGCCATCTACCGATAGGCGTGCACCTTCCACGTGCCGCGTGGTGCTGGGGCGATGGGACACTTCGCCAAAGCCGACATCGCGGGTGAGGGTGCGCAACAATGAGGTTTTGCCCACGTTGGTATGGCCGACCACGGCGAGTTTCAGCGGTTTAGTCATGACCTGTCTCCAGCCAAGTGAGCGGCGCGCAATCAGCAAACGACACTTCAAGCTGTTGCAACGCGGCATGCCAGTCGCCCAGGCGCTCGGCGTCCAGCGCCTGGCCCGGTGGTGCCTGCAGCAGCCATACGCGAGTGTCGGTGGCGCTGCGTGCCAGCTCGGCGATCAGTGCCAGGCTGCCACGGTCGGGCGAGCGGCGCGGGTCACAGGCGATGGCCAGGCGCGCGGGTGGGAAACGGCTGAGTTGCTCCAGCAGTTTGTTGCGTGATTCGCGGCTGTCGAGGATGCCGGCGTTCTTGACGTTGGCAGGCAGTTTGGGGGGCCAAGGGTGTTGGTCGTCGAGTTCGATGGCGACCAGCAAGGCGCCATCACTCTCCAGCTCACTTGCGCCGCCGCTGATCGAGTGCAGGTGATCGGGCGCCACATCGTTGACCCCCAGGCGCTCGCTGCTGGGCATCAGGCGTTCGCGCAGTTGGGCGTAGCCGGGCAGGTTGAGGTCCAGGTGCAACGCTGCGCGCCCGCGTTTCCATCGCCACAGGCACAGCAAGGCAAGGATCAACCGCGGCAGCAGGCCGTAGACCAGCAACACGCCCACCAGCCAGGCCGCCCAGGCCTGGCGGGCGCTTTCGATATTCAGCGCGGAGTCGCCGCTGGCGCGGATCATCTCCACGGTGGGCACATTGAAACCGAGCAGAGCCGGGAGTGTGCCGAGGGCCTGGGTCACGGCGACAAAGGTATCGGCGCCGAGAATGGTGGTTTCCCACACAAACCCATAGCGGCGGGTGGCGAGCAGGGTCAGCAGGATCACCAGGGCGCTGAGCAAGGCCAGCAGCCATAAGCTGTTGACCAGCACACCCACCGCCCAGCGATTGAGTTTTTGCCGTTGCAACAACAGCAGCAGCGCGGGTGCCAACTGTGCGGCCTTGGCGTCACGGGCCAGTTTCTCGCTGAGCCACAACCACAGCCGGCCAAGGCTGGCGCTGTGTTCGCCGGCAAACAGCAGGCCCAGGGCCCAACTGATCAGCAAGATCAGGTTCAGGCCGAGCAGGCTGCCCAAGGCCCAGAACACATTCACCGGGGCCAGGCCATTACCCAGCGCGGCGAACGCCAAACCGGCGCCGCTGATGACGGCGACCGCCGCCAGTAACAACAGCGCCAGGCGTGCGCCTTGCAGCCAGCGGCTGAGCGCGGCGGCCAAACCATCGCGCTCGGCCAGGTGCAGCGCACGCTGCTGGATGCGCGTGGCCAGGTCGCCCCCGGCGGTGCGGGCCAAGCGGTTGGCTTCCAGGTCTTCCAGGGGGCCGGCGTGTTCTTCCCGCAGGCGCACGGTTTCTGTCAGCCAAAGTCTGTGCAGCGGGTTCAGTGCAGTCACGCGCCGTCCTGTCGTGTTGATGAGGTTGGAGCATAACCGCTGGCTCGCCGCTCTGGTATTCTCGTCGCCATGAAAAAAACTCTCCCTTTAAGCCTGATCGCAGCCCTCGGTGAAAACCGTGTGATCGGCGTCGACAACAGCATGCCCTGGCATTTGCCGGGGGATTTCAAATATTTCAAAGCCACCACCCTTGGCAAGCCGATCATCATGGGGCGCAAGACCTGGGATTCCCTGGGCCGACCGCTGCCGGGGCGCTTGAACCTGGTGGTCAGCCGTCAGACCGATCTTGTGCTGGAAGGTGCGGAAGTTTTTCCGTCACTGGGTGCAGCGGTCGAGCGCGCTGAGGAGTGGGCCAAGGCGCAAGGCGTGGAGGAGCTGATGCTGATCGGCGGCGCGCAGTTGTATGCGCAGGGGCTGGAACAGGCCGATCGCTTGTACCTGACCCGCGTGGCGCTGAGCCCGGAAGGGGATGCGTGGTTTCCAGAGTTTGATATGAATCAGTGGAAGCTGGTGTCGAATGTCGAGAATCCGGCTGAAGGTGATAAGCCGGCCTACAACTTCGAGGTGTGGGAAAAAGCCTAAAAGCATCGCAGGCAAGCCAGCTCCCACAGTTTGATGTGTGAATACATTAAATGTGGGAGCTGGCTTGCCTGCGATAGCGGTCTATCAGACCTGCGCTAACTCGGCATGCTCATCGGCATCCAGCAACGCTTTATCCGTCTGCCCCATGATCTGGCTGGTAATCGCCCCCGCCGTCATCGAACCATTGACGTTCAACGCCGTACGGCCCATATCGATCAGTGGCTCCACCGAAATCAGCAGTGCCACCAGTGACACCGGCAAGCCCATGGCCGGCAGCACGATCAGCGCGGCAAAGGTCGCACCGCCGCCGACGCCGGCAACGCCCGCCGAACTCAAGGTCACAATTGCCACCAGGGTCGCGATCCACAGCGGGTCCAACGGGTTGATGCCCACAGTCGGCGCGACCATCACCGCCAACATCGCAGGGTAAAGACCGGCACAACCGTTCTGGCCGACGGTCGCGCCAAACGAGGCGGCGAAGCCGGCGATGGATTGCGGGATGCCCAGGCGACGGGTCTGCGCTTCAATGCTCAGCGGGATGCTTGCAGCGCTGGAGCGGCTGGTGAAGGCGAAGGTCAGCACCGGCCACACCTTGCGGAAGAAGCGCAGCGGGTTGATCCCGGCCAAGGACAGCAGCAGGCCGTGCACCACGAACATCAGGCCCAGGGCCAGGTACGACACCACCACGAAACTGCCCAGCTTGATGATGTCTTGCAGGTTGGAACCGGCGACCACTTTGGTCATCAGCGCCAGCACACCGTAGGGGGTCAGCTTCATCACCAGGCGCACCAGGCGCATCACCCAGGCTTGCAGGGTGTCGATGGCGTTGAGGACTTTCTGGCCTTTTTCCACGTCGTCCTTGAGCAGTTGCAGCGCGGCAACCCCAAGGAACGCGGCGAAAATCACCACGCTGATGATCGACGTCGGTTTGGCCCGGGCCAGGTCGGCGAATGGGTTGGCCGGTACGAACGACAGCAGCAACTGCGGGATATTCAGGTCGGCAACCTTGCCCGCGTAATCACTCTGGATCACTTGCAGGCGCGCCATTTCCTGGGTGCCGGCCACCAGGCCTTCGGCAGTGAGGCCGAACAGGTTGGTCAGGCCGATGCCGATCAGGGCCGCGATGGCCGTGGTGAACAGCAGCGTGCCGATGGTCAGGAAGCTGATCTTGCCCAGGGACGAGGCGTTGTGCAGGCGCGCCACGGCACTGAGGATCGAGGCGAACACCAGCGGGATCACGATCATTTGCAGCAGCTGCACATAGCCGTTGCCGACCAGGTCAAACCAGCCGATCGAAGCTTTGAGCACCGGGTTGCCGTCGCCGTAGATCGTATGCAACGCCGCACCGAACAGCACGCCCAGCACCAGGGCGAACAGCACCTTCTTGGCCAGGCTCCAGTGGGTACGGCGGGTTTGTGCCAGGCCCAGCAACAGGGCCACGAACACCAATAAATTGAGAATCAGGGGCAGATTCATTGAAGCTCCGTTGAGAAGGCAGCCAATCGCGTGAGCCTGCGATTGCGAACCGGGAAGCCTAACAGCTTGAAATATATTGATTTAATACCAATATGGAATGGTGACTGTCGTTTTTGGAATAAGCGTTTGACGCCCAGGCGTATGCGCTTGGCGCAATCGCGACGTCAGCGGTCGCGCTCGGACGATAACTGTCATACGGATTTGTTAGCGTCGATGTCTTTCACTTGAGGGAGACAACGCCTATGAAGCTCGCGCCGAAACTATTGGTATCCGCCGCCTTTTGCCTCGGGCTCGCCAGCCAGGCGTTTGCCGCCACCGAGTTGAAACACTGGCCGGCACCTGCCGCCAAACAACTCAACGAAATGATCGCCGCCAACGCCAACAAGGGTAACTACGCGGTGTTCGACATGGACAACACCAGCTACCGCTACGACCTTGAAGAGTCCTTGCTGCCATTCATGGAAAACAAGGGCCTGATCACCCGCGAAACCATGGACCCTTCGCTCAAGCTTATCCCCTTCAAAGACACCGCCGACCACAAGGAAAGTCTGTTCAGCTACTACTATCGCCTGTGCGAAGTCGACGACATGGTCTGCTACCCCTGGGTTGCGCAGATTTTTTCCGGCTTCACCCTCAAGGAACTCAAAGTGCAGGTCGACGAACTGATGGCCTCCGGCAAGCCCGTGCCGGTCAGCTATTTCGAAGGCGACGTGGTGAAAAAATCCGAGGTACAGCCGCCGAAAGTCTTCACCGGCCAGGCCGAGCTGTACAACAAACTGATGGAAAACGGCATCGAGGTCTATGTGATGACCGCCGCGTCCGAGGAGCTGGTGCGCATGGTCGCGGCTGATCCGAAGTACGGCTACAACGTCAAACCCGAGAACGTCATCGGCGTGACCACGATGCTCAAGGACCGCAAGACCGGCGAGCTGACCACCGCACGCAAACAGATCACTGCCGGCAAGTATGACGAGAAGAGCAACCTCGGCCTGGAACTGACCCCCTACCTGTGGACCCCGGCGACCTGGATGGCCGGCAAGCACGCGGCGATCCTCACCTACATCGACGAATGGAAAAAACCAGTGATTGTCGGCGGTGACACACCGACCAGCGACGGCTACATGCTGTTCCACGACGTTGACGTGGCCAAGGGCGGCGTCCACCTGTGGATCAACCGCAAAGACAAGTACATGACCCAACTCAACGGCATGATCGCCAAGCACGCGGCGGCGCAAGCCAAGGAAGGGCTGCCGGTGACGGCGGACAAGAACTGGGTGATCGTCAAGCCGGAAGAGATCCAGTAAGACCGAGTCACTGCATCGCAGACAAGCCAGCTTCCACCGTCGACCGCATTCTCATGTTGGGCGCGGTCAACTGTGGGCTTGCCCGCGAAGGCGGTCTTAAGAACACCGCAGACTCAAAGGCAAAATAGATATCAATTGCGAACTAATCTCATTCTTTGCTAGCGTGCGCACTCCCTGAACCGTCCGTTCTTCTCAAGGTAGTGCTGTGTCCTCCTGGAATACGCAGATCGCGCGCCTGTTCGCGGAGCAGAAGAAAGCCCTCGAAGCCTTCGTCACGCGCCGCACCGGCAGCGCCCAGGTGGCTGCCGACCTGACCCAGGAATCCTTCCTGCGCCTGGCGCGCCTGGAGTCCGGCGAGAAGATCGATAACCTACCCGCGTTCCTCTTCACCATTGCCAGCAACCTGGTGCGCGACCACCAGCGCCAGGCTATCCGCCGCGAGCGTCTGGATGCCGGCGCACCGAGCGAAGAACTGCCCTGCAGCAACCCCGGTGCCGACGAACAACTGGCCGCCTATCAGCAGGAGCAACTGATGCAGGATGCGATCCTGGGCCTGCCCGAGGCGACTCGGCAGATCTTCCTGCTCTATCATGTCGACGAGCTTTCCTACCGCGAGATTGGCGAACGCCTGTCGATCAGCCCGCGCAGTGTGGAATACCAATTGCGTCGCGCCTTGATTGAATGCCGTGGGTACATCAAGACGCGCCTAGCCTGCGATGCACAAGGACGTCGGTAATGACTGCCCTGCCTACTGCTGATGTGTTGTTCGAAGAGGCGTCCGGCTGGTATTTCCGCCTGCACGCCGAGGACTTGACCCCGGCTGAAATGGACGCCTTTGCTGCGTGGCTCGGTCAGGGCCAGGCGCAGGATGATGCCTGGCAGGAAGTGCAGGCGATGCTCGGCGGCCTGCGTGAGCCGGCGCGCGTCATTCGCCGTGCCGAGCAGGCCACCTGGCGTACACCGCTGCGGCGCTGGGCGTATGCGGCTGCCGTGTTGCTGGCCGTGGGCCTGACCGTGCAGAACACTCCCTGGCTTGACCGCTTGCGCGCCGACTACGCCACTGGCACTGGCGAGTCGCGCAGCATTGAACTGGCCGATGGTTCCCACCTTCAACTCAACACCGACAGTGCGGTGCAAATCCGCATGAGTGCGGGTGAGCGGCAGATTCGTTTGCTGCGTGGCGAAGGTTTCTTCGATGTGACCAAGGACCCCGCACGGCCCTTCGTGGTGCAGTCGGGCGACGGCTGGGTGCGAGTGGTCGGCACCCAGTTCAGTGTGGCGCGGCGTGATGACCAGACGCGTGTGCAGGTGGCGCAGGGCAAGGTTGAAGTCAGTGCAGGGAGCGGCACGCCGGTCTATCTGGAACCGGGGCGGGCCGTGGAGTATCAGGACCGGCACCTTGCACACGTCCACGGTTTCGACCCGGCCAGCGGCTTTGCCTGGCGTCAGCGGCAACTGGTGTTCCGTCAGCAACCTTTGTCGGTGGTGGTCTCTGAACTGAACCGTTACTGGCCCGGCAAGACGCTGGTGCTCGGTGATGCGTTGCGCAGTCGGGTAGTGTCCGGCGTGTTCGAAATCGACAAACCCGATGCCGTGCTCAAGGCGTTGGAATACACCCTCAACCTGCGTGCCGAGCACTACACCCCGTATTTGCTGGTGTTGCGTGAAGGCAATGCGTCCTGACGGCAATTTCTCAAAATATTTTCAGGGTTTCCCCGCAAGCCATCGTCCTTGATCACTGAGGCGTAAATAGTAAGCACTCTCAAGTAGTGCGGCGCCGATCACAGACTTTTGTACCGGGGAGCACCATTCATGGCACACCGATTCGCCACACGGCCCTTGCTGGCCTTGGCCATTTCCTTGGCTAGCTGTATCGCGCCGTCGTACCTGCAGGCCGCTGAGGCCAACCAGGCCCAGACCTACCGCTTCGATATTCCCGGGCAGGGCCTGGACGCTGCGCTGGCGGCGTTCTCGGCGGTGACGCGGGTTCAGGTGCTAGTGAATGGGGAGTTGACCCAGGGGGTGATATCGCCGGGTGTGAAGGGCAACCTGGGGCAGCGTGAAGCCTTGGGGCAACTGCTCGGCGGCACGGGACTGAGCGCGGCGTTTATCAATGCCGATACCGTCACCCTGGAAAAACGTGTGGTACCAGGTTCAGCCCTGGAAGTGGGCGCCACCACCATCACGGCCGAACGCCTGGGCGTCACCACCGAAGGCACGGGCTCGTACACCACGGGGGCCGTGACCCTGGGCAAGGGCGAGCAAAAACTCAAGGACATCCCGCAGTCGGTCAGCGTCATGACCCGCAAGCAGATGGATGATCAGAACACCACCAAGCTCTCTGAAGTGGTCAAGCGCACGCCCGGCCTGACAGCGACCAAGTCTCCCGGCTCCGGTATGTTCATCTTCTCCCGTGGCTTCGAGGTTGGCACCCTGCAATACGACGGTGTGGGGATTCCACGTAACACTTACACCTTGGGCAGCTATCTCACCGAAAACATGGCCATTTACGACCGCGTCGAGACGCTGCGCGGCCCGGCCGCCTTGCTGCAAGGTGCCAACAGCCCCGGCGGCACCATGAACCTGGTGCGCAAGCGCGGGCAGCAAGCGCCGACGGCGACCATTACCGCCAAGGCTGGCTCATGGGACCACTACGGCACTCAGGTCGATGTCGGTGGCCCGCTGAACGCCGCAGGCACCTTGCGCGGACGCTTCGTGGCGGATTACGACACCACCGATTCCTTCGTCGACTATGCGGGCGGCTGGAACCAGACGGTTTATGGCGCCGTCGACTACGATTTCACTCCCGACACCACCGTCGGCCTGGGCATCAGTAACCAGAAGGGCCATTCGCGCCCCAACTTCATGTCGTTGCCCCGTTATGCCGACGGCAGTGATATCGGTCTGCCGCGTTCGACATTTGTCGGCGCCAGTTGGAACCGCAGCGTCAACAATCAGACTCAGGTGTTTGCCGACATCGAGCACCGCTTCAACGATAACTGGAAAGTGAAAGCCGCACTGGTAGCCATGGATGAGCACAACGACGCAACCTACCAGGCGACGTGGGACACGGTACCCGTCGGCGGTGGCGCTGTGCCCTATGTAGATTGGATCACCGACTTCAATACCAAGAGCCGCGGCGCGGATGTGTATGTAAACGGCAAGTTTGAGGGGCTGGGCTTCCAGCAGGAAGTGGTGCTGGGCGCCAACTATTCCAAGCTCACCACCGACGACCAGTGGGCACGGGCTTCAAACCCCGGCGCGGATATCTTCAACATCGACCACAACCGCCCACAGCGCGACAAGTACCAATTGTTCCAAGAGGGTGCCGCCTCGAAGAGCTGGTATGACATTCGCCAGAAAGGCATCTATGGTACCTGGCGTGTGAAAGTCCTAGACCCGCTGACGTTGATCGTCGGTGCGCGTACCAGTTGGTATGACTATTCCTACATTGGCCAGAGTGGTTTCAAAGGCACATATGGTGCCCCGCAAGACAATACCACCCAGTCCAATGGCAAGGTTACGCCCTACGCCGGCCTGGTCTATGCGCTCAACGAGCAGTGGTCGGCCTACGCCAGCTATGCCGATGCCTTTGAGCCGCAAACCAACCTGACCACCTCCGGCTCCCTGCTCAAGCCTATCGAGGGCAAAAACTACGAGTTGGGCATCAAGGGAGAGCTGGCTGACGGGCGCCTCAATACCTCGTTTGCGATCTTCCGTTACGATCAGGAAAACCGTAGCGTGCAGGACCTGCAAGGGCCAATGAACTGCAATGGTTGGTACTGCTCGGTCGCCTCTGGCAAGGTCCGCAGCCAAGGCTTTGAAGCCACACTCAGTGGTGAGGTGCTGCCAGGCCTGCAACTGGCCTCCAGCTACACCTACAACACCACTGAATTCCTCAAGGACGACACCTACGAAGGCAAGATTTTCAGCACTTGGACCCCCAAGCACTTGCTCAAGGTCTGGGGTGATTACCAGTTGCCGGGCGATTGGCAACATTGGAGCGTGGGTGCCGGTGTGACCGCGCAAAGCAGCACCGAAGCCTATGACCGTACGTTCAGCGTGCCGGGCAATGCATTGTGGGATTCGCGGGTGGCCTACAAGATCAACCAGGAATTCACCGTGGCGGCAAACCTGAACAACATGTTCGACAAGAAGTATTACATCCCGGCCTACAACGCGAACTGGGGCAGCAACTACTACGGGGACCCACGCAATGTGATGTTCACCATGACCTATACCCCACAGTTCTAAGAGATTACCTATATCCAATGCGGGGGCTGGCTCGCCCGCAATGGCGGTGTGCCAAACAAGAACTCACCGGCAGGCCTATAGCTATCGCAGGCAAGCCAGCTCCCACAGTTGATCCTCGGTGTTGTGGAGGTTTTGGCCAGGCATAAAAATGCCCCGCACCTGGCGGGGCTTTTTTATGCACGGGGCTTACAGGCCGTCGAGCATGGCTTTGTTGCGTACCGCACCTTTGTCGGCACTGGTGGCCAACAACGCGTAGGCCTTCAATGCGGTGGTGACTTTGCGCGGGCGCTTCTCCACTGGCTTCCAGCCTTTCTTGTCCTGCTCAACGCGGCGTGCTGCCAGTTCTTCATCGCTGATCAACAGGTTGATCGAGCGGTTCGGGATGTCGATCAGCACCTTGTCGCCATCCTGCACCAGGCCAATCGCGCCACCGGCAGCAGCTTCCGGCGAAGCGTGGCCGATGGACAGGCCCGACGTGCCGCCGGAGAAACGGCCGTCGGTCAGCAGGGCGCAGGCTTTGCCCAGGCCTTTGGATTTCAGGTAGGACGTGGGGTAAAGCATCTCCTGCATACCCGGGCCGCCTTTAGGGCCTTCGTAGCGGATGATCACGATATCGCCTTCCTTGACTTCGTCCGCGAGGATGCCGCGTACCGAGCTGTCCTGGCTTTCGTAGATCTTGGCGCGGCCTTCGAAGACGTGGATGGACTCATCCACGCCTGCCGTTTTGACCACACAGCCGTCGAGGGCGATGTTGCCGTACAGAACGGCCAGGCCGCCTTCTTGCGAGTAGGCGTGCTCGACACTGCGGATGCAGCCGTTTTCACGGTCGTCATCCAGGGTGTCCCAACGGGTCGACTGGCTGAACGCCGTCTGCGTCGGGATACCGGCCGGGCCGGCCTTGAAGAAGGTGTGCACGGCTTCGTCGTCGGTCTGGGTGATGTCCCACTTGGCGATGCCTTCGGCGATGGACTTGCTGTGCACGGTCGGCAGGTCAGTGTGCAGCAGGCCACCACGGGCCAGGGAACCGAGGATCGAGAAGATCCCGCCGGCGCGGTGCACGTCTTCCATGTGGTACTTCTGGATGTTCGGCGCGACCTTGCACAGTTGCGGCACGTGACGGGACAGGCGGTCGATGTCGCGCAGGTCGAAATCGATCTCGGCTTCCTGGGCGGCGGCCAGCAGGTGCAGGATGGTGTTGGTGGAACCGCCCATGGCGATGTCCAGGGTCATGGCGTTTTCGAACGCCTTGAAGTTGGCGATATTGCGCGGCAACACCGACTCATCGTTCTCGCCGTAGTAACGCTTGCACAGCTCGACGATGGTACGGCCGGCCTGCAGGAACAACTGCTCACGGTCGCTGTGAGTGGCCAGTGTGGAACCGTTGCCCGGCAAGGCGAGCCCCAGGGCTTCCACCAGGCAGTTCATCGAGTTGGCGGTGAACATGCCGGAGCACGAACCACAAGTCGGGCAGGCGCTGCGCTCGTATTCGGCGACCTTCTCGTCAGAAGCGCTGGAATCGGCGGCGATCACCATGGCGTCGACCAGGTCGAGGCCGTGGGAGGCGAGCTTGGTCTTGCCGGCTTCCATCGGCCCGCCGGAGACGAAGATCACCGGGATGTTCAGGCGCAAGGCGGCCATCAACATGCCGGGGGTGATCTTGTCGCAGTTGGAAATGCACACGATGGCGTCGGCGCAGTGGGCGTTGACCATGTACTCCACGGAGTCGGCGATGATCTCGCGGCTCGGCAGGGAATACAGCATGCCGTCATGGCCCATGGCGATACCGTCGTCCACGGCGATGGTGTTGAATTCTTTTGCTACGCCACCGGCGCGTTCGATTTCGCGGGCGACCAGTTGGCCGAGGTCCTTGAGGTGGACGTGGCCCGGTACGAACTGGGTAAAGGAGTTGGCAATCGCGATGATCGGCTTCTTGAAGTCGTCATCTTTCATCCCCGTGGCACGCCACAGCGCGCGCGCACCGGCCATGTTGCGGCCGTGAGTGGATGTTTTCGAGCGGTAATCAGGCATTGGAGCACTCCGGGCGGCTAATCAAGTACTAAAGGGGAGTGAGCTTCTAATTGACGACTGGAACACTCAGAAAATGGCCGTGTGTCCGGAAGTTGCCACTCGCGTCGCGGGATCGCCGCTTGCTTGGGCCTCGAGCTCATAAACCCGCCGGGGGATGACTGGCGATGAATAGGGCCGATTCTACACCGACTTCTTGTAGGAGCGAGCTTGCTCGCGAAAATCGTCAACGATGACGCAGTGCTATCAGGTGGACCGGGGTGACTATTCGTTTTTCGCGAGCAAGCTCGCTCCTACAACGGCAAGACATATCTGGAACCACTGTTTAAGGCCTCGCTGGCGCGCTGGCTCCTACCGTTTATCTTCCAATCACAGAAGAGGACGAAGGAATGTCCACCCAGCAAAATGCTCATCGACTGCGTAAAGGGCGCTATTCAGAATCGGGCCGTATCTACTTGCTAACGGCTGTCACCCATCAACGGCAACACATTTTTCAAGACTGGCTTATCGGTCGCTTGCTGGTCCGCGAATTCAGAAAGGCTCAGGAAGAAGGAGATGCAACATCACTAGCCTGGGTGGTCATGCCCGATCATTTCCACTGGCTGGTGGAATTGCACAACGGCGATTTGCCCAGGCTCATGCAGCGAACCAAATCGCGAAGTGCCCGTGCAGTCAATAAGGCAAGACAGTCCTTCGGAGTGCTTTGGCAAAAAGGCTATTTCGACCGGGCGTTGCGCCGTGAAGAAGACTTGAAGGCAATGGCTCGCTACATCGTCGCAAACCCCTTGCGCGCAGGCTTGGTCGAGCACATTGGCCAATACCCACTATGGGACGCCATCTGGCTATAAGGCTCCCTTCCCTGTAATTAGATGGACTCGCCCAAGCCGAGGCGTCTATGCGCCACGGTGGCATTCTTATAGAAGCCAACGACAGCGAGGGCGAGCCCATGAAAAAGCATACGACGATCAATCAGTCTTTGTCAGCC
>NZ_JAENSV010000047.1:0-39334 GCF_016613265.1 Pseudomonas sp. MF6751 | reverse complement strand
CACACAGGCGTTGGTAATACTGGCCCGCAAGCTTGCTCGGGTGGTGTTCGCTCTGCTGAAAGGGCAAAGCGAATATCAACCAAAAGTTGGTTGAGGGTTGCCCCTCAACCATAGAATCTCCCACATTGGATAGGTGGTGTTTAGAAAAGGGTGATTGCCTGTAGCAACGCTGCCACTGCCGTAAATTCTCGATCTACGGCAGCCAACACCGGCCGCTTCAACACCAACACCGGCACCCC
Source organism: Pseudomonas sp. MF6751 (assembly GCF_016613265.1). Lineage (NCBI taxonomy): Bacteria > Pseudomonadati > Pseudomonadota > Gammaproteobacteria > Pseudomonadales > Pseudomonadaceae > Pseudomonas > Pseudomonas sp. MF6751. The sequence goes on along the minus strand of NZ_JAENSV010000047.1, from coordinate 39,095 downwards.
CCGCTCACGCGCCACTTCCAGCTTCGGCTCTGTGGCGGTGCTGCCGCTGTTCTTGCTGATCAGCACATCAATCCGCCGTTCTTCGAATAACGTCCGTTCATCCTCGATCAAAAACGGCCCGCGTGCGCCGATCACCTCACAGCGCTCGTTGCCGGGATACACATCCAGCGCGCGCAAGGTCCAGAACTGCTCGGCGGGGATTTCGTCGAGGTGCTGCAAGGGTTCGCGACCCAAGGTGAACAGCGGGCGCTTGAAGGGTTTGAGCGCTTCGACCAGTTCGGCCCAGTCGGCGACCTCTCGCCAATCATCCCCCGGCTGCGGCTGCCACGCCGGGCGTCTTAATGCCCAGCAAGGTACGCCGCATGCCCTTGCAGCCTCGGCCGCGTTGCGGCTGATCTGCACCGCATACGGGTGCGTGGCATCAAGGATCAGGCTGATGCGTTCGTTACGTACAAACTGCGCCAGGCCTTCACTACCGCCGTAGCCGCCGACCCGCACCTGGCATGTGAGGTCGGAGGGTACGCGGCCCACACCGGCCAGGCTGTAGACGTGTTCCGGCCCCAAGGTACGGGCGATGGCCAGCGCTTCCGTGACGCCGCCCAGTAAAAGAATCCTTTTCATAACGGTTTGATCACTTCCAGCAACGTGATCGGCAGCGCCTGGCGCCAGGTATCGAACTCGCCCAGGGGCTGCGCCTGGGCCACGTGGATGCGGGTCAGTTCACCGCCATGCTCGGCACGCCAGTTCATCAAGGTAATTTCGCTTTGCAGGGTCACGGCATTGGCAACCAGGCGGCCGCCGGGGCGCAGGTGTTGCCAGCAGGTATCGAGCACGCCGTCGCGGGTGACGCCGCCGCCGATGAAGATGGCGTCTGGTGTTTCCAGGCCGCTTAATGCCTCCGGAGCCTTGCCGCGAATCAGTTGCAGGCCGGGCACGCCGAGGGCGTCGCGGTTGTGTTCGATCAGGCTTTGTCGGCCTGCGTCGGCTTCGATCGCGAAGGCGCGACAGCTGGGATGGGTGCGCATCCATTCAATACCGATGGAGCCACTGCCCGCGCCCACGTCCCATAACAGTTCGCCCTGCATGGGCGCGAGGCGGGCGAGGGTCATGGCGCGCACATCGCGTTTGGTCAGTTGGCCATCGTGTTTGAAAGCCGAGTCCGGCAAGCCGGCAAGACGCGACAGACGCGGTGCGTTCGCATCCGCCAGGCAGTCGATGGCGACCAGGTTCAAATCGGCAACCGCCGTGTGCTCCCACGCTTGCGCGTGCCCGTCGATACGCCGTTCAGCCGGGCCGCCCAAATGTTCAAACACACTGATGCGGCTGGAGCCAAAACCACGTTCGACCAACAACGCGGCAATCAAAGCGGGGCTGCTAGCGTCATTGCTCAACACCAACAAGCGCACGCCACTGGCCAGATGCGCATTAAGTGCCGCCACCGGACGAGCCACCACGGATAACGTCATCACCTCCTGCAACGGCCAGCCCAGGCGCGCCGCCGCCAGGGATACCGACGATGGCGCGGGCAAAATCAACAACTCTTCAGCTGGCACTTGCCGCGCCAGGCTGGCGCCGACGCCATAGAACATCGGATCGCCACTGGCCAGAACGCACACAGGCTCCCCGCGCCGCGACAACACTGGCTCCAGGGAAAACGGGCTCGGCCACGCCTGGCGTTCGCCACGAATGCACACCGGCAACAGGTCCAACTGGCGTTGGCCGCCTATAATCTGCGTGGCGCGCAACAGGGCATGCCGGGCATTTCTGCCCAGGCCTTTGAAGCCGTCTTCACCGATGCCTACAACCGTCAGCCAGGGCGACATATCAATTCCTTGAACGACATCCGACGGGCAGGCTTTTCATGCCGCCGGACAAAGCAGGCATAATACCGCGCCTTTACCCGTCAACCGGTAGCCCCGTGAACCCAACGCCCGCTGTGAATACCTTGCGCCCCTCGGCTTGTCCGGGGTTGCTGCGTATTGTCCAGGCGTTGGACGGTGGCATTTGCCGAGTCAAATTGGCGGGCGGCGCGATCACTGCCGCCCAGGCCCACGCCGTGGCGGACGCGGCCCAGGCGTATGCGGGCGGGGTGATCGAGGCGACCAACCGCGCCAACCTGCAGATCCGCGGCATCGGCGCCGAGCAGGAAGCGTTGATCGCCCGACTGCTGGCGGCGGGCCTGGGGCCCAGCAACGCGGGCGGTGACGACGTGCGCAACCTGATGCTCAGCCCCAGCGCCGGCATTGACCCGCAGATGCTGTTCGACACCCGCCCGCTGGCCGCGCAGATCCTCGCCACCCTGGAGAACCATCCGCGTTTCCATGAGCTGTCAGCCAAGTTCGCGGTGCAACTCGATGGCGGCGAAGACCTGGCGATGCTCGAGCATCACCACGACCTGTGGTTGTCGGCCTTCGTACGCCATGGCGAAACCCTGCTCGCGTTTGGCCTGGCCGGCTGTCCCGGTCTGGATGCGCCCCTGGCCGCCGTGCCTTTGAACCAGGGGCATGGGTTGGTCGTGGCAGTGCTGGAAGCCTTTCTGGACCTCGCCACCCCAGAGCAAACGCGCATGCGCCATTTGCCTGTGGATAACGTGCTGAGCCATTTGCGCTTGCCGTTGCTGCCAGTCGACGGCTTCACACGTCCGGCCAGCGACGCGTCGCTCCAGGTGGGCACTTATCCACAAGTGCAAAAGAATCAGTTCTATGTCGCCGCCCTCGCGCCCTTGGGCCGCCTGGACCCGGCGATGCTCAAGGGCGCCGCACAACTGGCCAGTGACTATGGGGACGGCACCTTGCGCTTCACCCCTTGGCAGGGCGTGCTGGTGCCCAACGTCGAAAAGCCTTACGCCGTGACCGAGCGCCTGGCGCAACTGGGCTTTATCTGCTCGCTCGACCACCCGCTGGCGCGCATGATTGCCTGCACCGGTTCCAGCGGCTGCGCAAAAGGCTTGGCCGACACCAAGGCCGACGCCGTGCAACTGGCCGCTCTGCAACCGGGCGTTGAGGTGCATCTGTCCGGCTGCCTGCGCTCCTGCGCTGCCGCGCACACCGCGCCAGTCACCTTGCTGGCGGTGAGCCCCGGCCAATACGACCTCTATTTTCGCGATGCAGCCCAGCCTGGTTTCGGCCGGCTGCACGCGCGTACTCTTTCCATTGAAGCGGCGGGCGCCCTGTTGCGCGCTCGTCCACGGAGCAACACCGATGATTGATTACATCCGCGACGGTCAGGAGATCTATCGCAACTCCTTCGCCATTATTCGCGCGGAAGCCAAGTTGGACCGCATCCCGGCTGATTTGGAAAAACTCGCGGTGCGGGTGATCCATGCGTGCGGCATGGTCGAGGCCATCGACGGTCTGCAGTTTTCCGAAGGTGCGGGCAAGGCCGGGCGCGATGCGCTGGCCGCTGGTGCGCCGATTCTGTGCGATGCGCGGATGGTGTCCGAAGGCGTGACCCGCGCACGCCTGCCAGCCAATAACCCGGTGATCTGCACCCTGCGCGACGACAGCGTGCCGGAGCTGGCGCGGGAGTTGGGCAATACCCGTTCCGCCGCCGCTCTGGAACTGTGGCGTCCGCATTTGGAAGGCAGTGTGGTGGTGATCGGCAACGCGCCGACCGCGTTGTTCTACCTGTTGGAAATGCTCGATGCCGGTGCGCCGAAGCCGGCGTTGATCCTGGGTTTTCCGGTGGGCTTTGTCGGCGCCGCCGAATCCAAGGCCATGCTCGCCGCTGATAGTCGTGGGGTGCCGTTCGTGATCATGCAAGGTCGCCTGGGCGGCAGCGCCATGGCTGCCGCCGCCGTCAATGCCCTGGCCACGGAGGTCGAATAATGCAGCTGCGCGGACGTTTGATCGGCCTGGGCGTCGGCCCCGGTGATCCGGAACTGATTACCCTCAAAGCCCTGCGCCTGCTGCGTGAATCGCCGGTGGTGGCGTACTTCGTGGCCAAAGGCAAGAAGGGCAACGCCTTCGGCATCATCGAGGACCACCTGGTGCCGCAACAGACCCTGATGCCGCTGGTGTACCCGGTGACCACCGAAGTGCTGCCGGCGCCGCTGTCCTACGAGCAGGTGATCAGCGACTTCTACGACAATGCCAGCCTCGACGTGGCCGCGCACCTGGACGCGGGCCGCGACGTGGCGGTGATCTGCGAAGGTGACCCGTTTTTCTACGGCTCCTACATGTACCTGCATGACCGCCTGGCCGAGCGCTACGAGGCCCAGGTGATTCCGGGTGTGTGCTCGATGCTCGGTGGTGCCTCGGTACTCGGCGCGCCGTTGGTGTATCGCAACCAGAGCTTGTCGGTGCTCTCGGGCGTATTGCCCCATGAGGATCTCAAGCGCCGCCTGGCGGATGCCGATGCCGCAGTGATCATGAAGCTGGGGCGCAACTTTCCGAAAGTGCGCCAGGTGTTGGAAGAACTGGGTCTGGCCGAGCGGGCGTTGTACGTGGAACGCGCGACCATGGCCAACCAGAAGATCGTGCCGCTGGATCAGGTGGAGCCGATGTCGTCGCCGTACTTCTCGCTGATCATCGTGCCCGGTGAACGGTGGCAAGGTTGATGACCCCGGCGATTGTGATTCTGGGCCAAGGCAGCCTGGCGACTGCGCGCAGGCTCCAGCAGGTTTACCCCGGCGCGTTGATCCACGGCCTGGCCACACGGGTTGAGGGAGCAGACCGCAGCTACAGCGAGTTCGGCGCGACCTTGCGTCAGCTTTATCAGCAGGGCACACCACTGATTGCCCTGTGCGCCGCGGGCATTGTGATTCGCACCCTTGCACCGTTGCTGCTGGAAAAGGGCGAAGAACCCGCCGTGCTGGCCGTGGCTGAAGACGGCAGCGCTGTGGTGCCGTTGCTCGGTGGCCTGGGGGGCGTGAACCTCATGGCGCGCGACATTGCCGCAGCGCTCGGCGTGTCCGCCGCCATCACCACCAGCGGCGAGTTGCGTTTTGGCACCTGCCTGCTCAACCCGCCGGCGGGCTATCAACTGGCCGACATCGAGTTGGGCAAACGCTTTGTCTGCGACCTTCTGGCCGGCGAAAGCGTGCGCATCGAAGGCGCGGCGCCATGGCTGGAGGACGCTAACCTGCCTCAGGATCAACAGGCGCGCCTGGCGATTCATGTGGGCAGTGCCGAGCGCACACCGGCAGCCAACGAGTTGTTGATTTACCCGCAGAATGTCTACGCCACCTGCCGGCCGGGTGCGCAGTTGGCCGAGCGTGTGCGCCAAGCGCTGCATGAGGCGGGGGTCGCCGTGCAATCCCTGGCCTGCCTGCTGGCCAGTGATCTGCAGATGGCTGACGCGTCCTTGCATGAAGCCGCGTCGGCCTTGGGCGTACCGCTGCGTTTTGCCGTACTGGAACCCGTTGCGGACATCAGTATCACCGTGGCCGAGCAGCCCTTGGACCTGTCACAGGTTGGGCGCCCGCGCGGGCGTCTGGCGGTGATCGGCCTGGGCCCCGGCGCCGCAGAACTGATGGTGCCGGCGGTGAAGGCGGAACTGGCGCGTTGCACCGATGTGCTGGGGTATGAAACCTACGTGCGCATGGCCGGGCCTTTCCGGGACGACCAAGTGCAACACTGCACTGACAACCGCGAAGAAATGCAGCGCGCACGCCACGCCTTCGAGCTAGCCGCGCAAGGCCGCTCGGTGGTGGTGGTGTCCTCTGGTGACCCGGGTGTATTCGCCATGGCCGCAGCGGTGATCGAGGCGCTGCACGAGTCCAGCGAGCCGGCGTGGCATCAGGTCGACCTGGAAATCCTGCCGGGGGTTTCCGCTTCGCTGGCCACCGCTGCCCAGGCGGGCGCGCCGCTGGGGCATGACTTCTGTGTGATGTCGCTGTCGGATAATCTCAAGCCCTGGGCGATCATCGAAAAACGCCTGGACCTGGCTTCCCAGGCCGACCTGGCCTTGGCGTTCTACAACCCGATCTCCAGGTCGCGGCCTTGGCAACTGGGACGCGCCCTGGAGATCGTCGCGCTGCATCGCACGCCGCAGACGCCGGTGGTGCTGGGCCGTGACATCGGTCGTCCAGGCCAGACGCTGCGCGTCACTACCTTGGGGCAACTGACGCCCGAGCAGGTGGACATGCGCACCATGGTGCTGATCGGTTCATCCACCACCTGTGTGTTCCCGCGCGCGGGTGGCGGCGAGTGGGTGTACACACCACGTTGGTATGGCGACAAACCCAACTCCTGAAAACAGCCCCGTTGGCCGCCGGAAAGCTCCGGATAACCCAGGGATTCCCCTGGCGTTGTTCGGAGCTTTTTCTTTTTTTATGCGATGAAAACCGCACGCCTGCCCGCCGCGCCTTGTCATTGCTGGACGCTGGTTTTGGGCGGGGCAGTCCAAGGGATGTTTATCGCATGGAAACCCCGCAGCTCCCTGGACTAGGGTGGAAGCAAGCCCCATGTGGGGTGCTTGTGGAGAACAGAAAATGGAGCGACGTCACAGAAGGATCAACAGTAAAAAAAGGCGCAAGTTGATTGCCGCCTACAAATTGCCGGGCGCACCTGCCAGGCAGGCCGCTTGCGCGCTGGATCGCGACGATGATTGCAATGCGGCCGTGGTCAACAACGGGGTGATTTCATTTGCCGAAGGCTTGTCGGCGTTGAACCGCGAATACGTACGCAAAAGCTATCTGCTGGCCAGCAGTTATGTGAGCGATGTGCTGAACGTCCAGCGGGGCAGCGAGGCGTGGTACGAGGAATTTATCAAGGTGATGGTCAGCCTGGGGTGGCTGCCGCTGCGCAGTCGCTTTGAGCGGGTCTCGCGTGCGGGCAAGGGCCTGACGGTGCAACTGGCGGCGTTGAATATCATCGCCTCGATGCTGACGTCGACGGCGCTGTTCGGGCCACTGCTTAGCGCCTTGCCCAAGCTGGCCGCCGATGCGCTGGATGCATTGAAGCGTCAGCCAGCGTCTTTCGAGCTGTTCAAGCGCAATTGCGCGGTGCATGAGGGCGGCGATTTCGGCCTGGCCTCCTGCGCTGAAACAGACGGCGAGTTGATCATGGTGCTGGTGACCTACAGCACCCATGGTGTGGATAAACAGGTGGGCCTGCCCTTCCTGGAGTGGGACAGCTCCTCGTTCGAGGCCTTCAGCGGGCAGACTTGCCTGGTGCTCAATACCTCTATGGTCAACGAGAAAACCATCCAACTGATGCGCGAAAGCGCCGGTGACAAAGTGGAAATGGCTATCGCCAAATACCGGATCTAAGGCACCAGATAGCCCCGTACCCCGGTAAAAATGATTTGCGCGGCCAGGGCGCAGACGAACAGGCCCATCAACCGGCTGACAATCTGCAAGCCCTGGTCGCCGAGAATGCGTTCGATACGGTTGGACAGGTACAGCACCACGCCCACCGTCAGGCTGGCCAGGGCAATACTGAGGATGGCGGTAAGCTTGTCGTCCCAGTGTGGTTGGCTGACGCCCATCACCAGCAAGGCGCCGATGGTGCCGGGGCCGACGGTGAGAGGGATGGTCAGCGGCACGATGGTCACGTCCTGCTGCACGTTGTCGGTCTGCACCGCCGACTTGCCCTGGGCCATGCCCAGGGCGGAGATAAACAATACACTGCCGGCGCCGATACGGAACGCATCCACGGTAATGCCGAACACGCTGAAAATTACCCGGCCGAACAGGTAGAGCAACACGCTCGATACCAGGGTGGCCAGTGCAACTTTCCATGCCAGGCGCCGACGCTCCTTGCTGGAGTAGCCACGGGTCAGGCTGATAAAGCAGGACAGCACAAAGAACGGGCTGTAGAGCACCAGCATCTTCAGGTAAACGCTGAACAACACATGGAGCATGGGGGCGGCTCGCGGGCGGGGAAAGTGTGGAGGAGTCTATCCGACACAGATCAAATGTGGGAGCTGGCTTGCCTGCGATAGCGGTGGGTCGGTTAATACATCAGTGACTGATACATCGCTATCGCAGGCAAGCCAGCTCCCACAGGGGATGGTATTTCAAGTCAGGAAAGGGTGCTGTGCTCAGGGCGCTGTTGGCGCTGCGCCACCCAGTAGTCCACCAGCTCGCGCAACTGCGACAGTTCCACCGGCTTGGCCATATGCCCGTCCATACCTGCCTGGCGGGCGCGTTCTTTGTGTTCCGACAGGATATGCGCGGTGAGCGCCACCACTGGCGTGCGCACGCGTTGGTGGCTGACTTCCCATGCCCGCAGTTGCTGTGTGGCGGAGAAGCCATCGAGAATCGGCATTTCGCAGTCCATCAATACCAGGTCATAGCGCTGGGTTTTCATCGCTTGCAGCGCTTCTTCGCCGTTGCTGGCGGTGTCCGGGTCGAGATTGAGCTTGCCGAGCATGCCGCGAATCACTTTGGTGGAAATGCTGTTGTCTTCGGCTACCAGGATGCGGAAATCGCTGGGCACGGTGATGGCTGCCGGTGCGCTGGGGGCCGGGCGTGCCACGGGGGCGCCTTTGCTGCGTTGGGCCAGTTCATCGGCCAGGGTGGTCTTGAGGGTGTAGCCAGCCACCGGTTTGGCGAGGATGCGCTTGATCCCGCAGTTGCGCGCAATGATCTTGCTCGGTGCGTTACTGATGCCGGTGAGCATGATCAGCAGGATGTCGTGGTTCAGGCTCGGGTCTTCCTTGATCTTCGCCGCCAGTTGCATGCCGGTCATGCCGGGCATGTTCTGGTCCAGCAGTACCACATCGAAATAATCACGCAGGTGCGCCTTGGTGCGCAGCAGCGCCAGGGCCTCCTTGCCCGAAGGCACGGCGCTGACGTTCAGGCCCCAGGCCGTGCATTGCTGCACCAGCACTTTGCGGCAGGTGTCGTTGTCGTCCACCACCAGCACGCGGGCGTCCTTGAGCGGGCCGTCGAGGTCGCTGGTCGGGTGTTCCAGGCGTTCCGGGTCCAGCGGCAGGGTCAGCCACAGGGTACTGCCCTGGTGGCTCCCACTCTTGACGCCGAACTCGCCGTTCATCAACAAGATCAGCTGGCGTGCGATGACCAAGCCCAAGTGGCCGCTCAAGCGCGTCGCCGAAAGGAAGTTCTTGCTGTGCAGTTCGCTGTGGAGCAGGGCGTCGCGTTCGGCAGCTTCCATGGGTACGCCGCTGTCTTGCACGGCAATGCGCAGGCGTGGCTTGCTGCTGCGCTCATCCAGAGCGACAACGATCAGCACTTCGCCTTCATCGGTTTTGTGCAGGGCGTTTTCCAGAAGGCTCAGTAAAGCCTGGCGCAGTCGTGTCGGGTCACCGCTGATCACCCGTGGCACCTGGGGCTGGATAAAGCTGATCAGCTCGACATTCTGTTGCTCGGCCTTGGCGCGGAAGATGCTCAGGCAGTCGTCGATCAATGCATTGAGATCGAATTGCACATCATCGAGTTCGATCTGCCCGGATTCGAGCTTGGAAATGTCGAGAATCTCGTTGATCAAGGTGAGCAACTCATTACCGGCGCTGTGGATGGTCTGCACATAGTCGCGTTGCTTCACCGACAACGGTGTGCCCAGCAGCAACTCGGTCATGCCCAGCACACCGTTCATGGGCGTGCGGATTTCGTGGCTGATCTTCGCCAGGAACTCGGCTTTGGCGGCGACTTCGGCATTGCTGGCCGCCAGATCGCGGCTCAGGCTGAAACGAGTTTCGACAATGGCGCGCTGGCGCTCGCCGAGGGCCAGGCTCATCAGCAGGCCGCTGAGGCAGATAAAGCTCAAGAGGGTGACGATCAGCCCCTGTGGCGCCACCAGGGTAAGGCCGAGCAGTGCGGGCAGGATGATCAGCGTGCCGATGTTGAACACCACCATGGCCGCCACGAACAAGCGCGCCGGGCGGTAGCCTTTTTGCCAGTGATAGGCCGAGACAAACAGCATGCTCAGGCCCGCCAGCGCGACCAGGGCATAGGTGATGATGTTCAGCGGCAGGGTGTTGACGAACAACAACAGCAGGCCGCACAGGATGATCAGCAGGATGTCGGCCATCAACACTTTGTTCAGCGGGTGCGGGCCCAGGGGCATGAAGAAGCGGTAGGCAAACATCAGCCCACAGGGTGCGGTCAGCAGCAGGGCCAGGTAGGCACCGGGGGTCTGGATTGCGTGCCAGTTCGGCAGCCATGGCCCCACCAGGTTGAGCAACAGCGCCAGGCTGAGCATTAACAGGAACTCGCACGCGGCCAGCCACAGGCTGCTGCGCGAGCGGTGGTAGGCGAAGCGCGTGAGGTTGTGCAGGATCAGCATCGACAGCACGCCGAACAGCAGGCCGTAGATCAGCGTCTGGTTCTGGTTGGCGGCCGCCAGCACCGCTGGTTCCAGAGTGATGTAAGGGCGCAGCTCGTGTTCCGAGACCAGGCGCAGGTACACCTCCAGTGGCCGTTGGCTTTGAGGCATCGGCAGCATGAAGTCACTGCTGGGCAACGGACGCTCAGCCTGGGGCTGGCGTGTGCCGGTGGTTTGTTGCTCCACCAGGGTGTCGCCGTCCAGCACGTACAGGCTCAGGCTGGACAGGTCTGGGGCGAACACCCGCAGCACTTTTTCGTGCTTGCCGGGCTGTAGCCTGAAGCGCACCCACAGCGCACCGTCCGGCTGAGCGGCTGTGATCCGGTCCAGTTCGATGGGGCTGAATTGATTGGTATAGCGGGCGGAACGGATGTCGCTCAGTTGCAGGTCGGCCTGTTCATCAAGCAATACTGCCCAGCCACTGCCTTGCGCGGCGGCCTGGGCCGGTAGCAAGCAGAGCAGGGTCAGCAGACTGATTGTGAAACCTATGGCGATCCTGAGCCAGCGCACGGCGAAATCCCTTCGGTAGGTGGATGCACGGGTTAACTATGCGCGGGGCGACAGGGTACGGCAAGGGCCAAAGGCCCTTACCTAACCGAACGGATAGCTACTGCAAGTGTAGCTGCTCAGTTGTTCTCACCGCGTTCGCGGGCAATGGCACGGTAGCCAATGTCGGTGCGGTAGAAGCAGCCTTTCCAGTCGATTTTCGCCGCCAGTTTGTACGCCTGTTGTTGCGCGGCATCGACACTTGCACCCATCGCGGTGGCGCACAATACGCGGCCACCGGCGGTTACAACTTTACCGTCCTTGAGCGCGGTGCCGGCATGGAACACTTTGCCTTCCAGCGCAGCGGCCGCGTCGAGGCCTTCGATCACATCGCCCTTGGCGTAGTCGGCAGGATAGCCACCGGCCGCCAGCACAATCCCGACGCTCGGGCGTGGGTCCCACTGCGCTTCGACCTTGTCCAGGGCCTGGGCGAGGGCGGCTTCCACCAGCAGCACCAGGCTCGATTGCAGGCGCAGCATCACCGGTTGGGTTTCCGGATCGCCGAAGCGGCAGTTGAACTCGATGACTTTGGGGTTACCGGCTTTGTCGATCATCAGGCCGGCGTAGAGGAAACCGGTGTACACGTTGCCTTCATCCGCCATGCCGCGCACGGTTGGCCAGATCACCAGGTCCATTACGCGCTGGTGGACGTCGGCGGTTACAACGGGCGCCGGGGAGTAGGCACCCATGCCGCCAGTGTTCGGGCCGCTGTCGCCGTTGCCGACGCGCTTGTGGTCCTGGCTGGTGGCCATCGGCAATACGTTCTTGCCGTCGACCATCACGATAAAACTGGCCTCCTCGCCGTCGAGGAACTCCTCGATGACCACACGCGAACCAGCGTCACCAAAGGCATTGCCGGCGAGCATGTCGCGCACCGCGTCTTCGGCTTCCTGCAGGGTCATGGCGACGATCACGCCTTTGCCGGCAGCCAGGCCATCGGCCTTGATCACAATCGGTGCGCCTTTCTCACGCAAGTAAGCCAGTGCAGGCTCGATCTCGGTGAAGTTCTGGTAGTCGGCCGTCGGGATCTTGTGGCGAGCCAGGAAGTCCTTGGTAAAGGCTTTCGAGCCTTCCAGTTGGGCGGCGCCAGCGGTAGGGCCGAAGCAATCCAGGCCACGGCTGCGGAACAGATCGACGACGCCTGCTACCAGTGGCACTTCCGGGCCGACGATGGTCAGGGAAACATTCTTCTCGGCAAAATCTGCCAACTGCTCCAGGGCCAGCACGTCGATGGCGACGTTTTCACACTTGGCTTCGATGGCGGTGCCGGCGTTGCCGGGAGCAACGAAGACTTTCTGCACGCGTGGGTCCTGGGCTACTTTCCAGGCCAGGGCGTGTTCACGGCCACCGCTGCCAATGATCAAAACATTCATTTCAAAAACCTCGGATGACGCAAATTCGGGGGAGCACTGTTGGCTGTTTTCCTGTGGGAGCTTGCTTGCCTGCGATGGGGGCACCTCGGTGTGTCAGTTGCACCGAGGTGCCCCCATCGCAGGCAAGCCAGCTCCCACATCAAGCCAGCGCCCGCTTGAGATCAAATCAATCAGTGGCGGAAGTGGCGCATGCCGGTGAAGACCATCGCAATGCCCGCTTCATCAGCGGCGGCGATGACTTCTGCATCACGCATCGAACCGCCCGGTTGGATCACGGCGGTCACGCCAGCTTTCGCGGCGTTGTCCAGGCCGTCACGGAACGGGAAGAACGCATCGGAAGCCATCACCGAACCCACCACCTGCAAACCGGCATGCTCAGCCTTGATCGCGGCGATACGTGCCGAGTTCACGCGGCTCATCTGGCCAGCGCCGACACCGATGGTCTGGCGGTTCTTGGCGTAGACGATGGCGTTGGACTTGACGTATTTGGCCACTTTCCAGGCGAAGATCAGGTCGTTGATCTCTTGCTCGGTCGGCGCGCGCTTGGTCACGACTTTCAGGTCATCGCTGCCGATCATGCCGATGTCGCGGCTTTGTACCAGCAGGCCGCCATTGACGCGCTTGTAGTCCCAGGCCGCGGCGCGGTCTGCCGACCACTCGCCACAGGCCAGCAGGCGCACGTTGGCTTTGGCGGCGACGATGGCGCGGGCTTCTTCGCTGACGCTTGGGGCGATGATCACTTCGACGAACTGACGCTCGACGATGGCCTTGGCGGTCTCGGCATCCAGTTCGCGGTTGAAGGCAATGATGCCGCCGAATGCGGATTCGGTGTCGGTGGCGTAGGCCAGTTCGTACGCCTGGCGGATACCGCCTTCAGCGTCCGGGCTGACGGCCACGCCGCACGGGTTGGCGTGCTTGACGATCACGCAGGCCGGCTTGACGAAGCTCTTCACACATTCCAGCGCAGCGTCCGTATCGGCCACGTTGTTGTAGGAGAGTTCTTTACCTTGCAACTGAGTGGCGGTGGCGATGCCCACTTCGGCCGGCTTGGCTTCCACGTAGAACGCCGCACTCTGGTGCGGGTTCTCGCCGTAGCGCATTTCCTGGGCCTTGATGAACTGGCTGTTGAAGGTGCGCGGGAACTGGCTGCGACCTTCTGTGCTCAGGGTGTCAGCCGCTTGGTTCACTGTGCCCATGTAGTTGGTGATCATGCCGTCATAGGCGGCGGTGTGTTCGAACGCCTTGAGCATCAGGTCGAAGCGCTGGGCGTAGGTCAGGCCGCCGGCCTTGAGGTTTTCCAGGACGTTGGCGTAGTCGCTGGCATTGACCACGATGGCCACGTCCTTATGGTTCTTGGCCGCCGAGCGCACCATGGTCGGGCCGCCGATATCGATGTTTTCGATGGCGGTCGGCAGGTCGCAACCTGGCTTGTTGATGGTGGCTTCGAACGGGTAGAGGTTAACGGCCACCAGGTCGATGGGCTTGATGCCGTGCTCGGTCATGATGGCGTCGTCGATGCCGCGACGGCCAAGGATGCCGCCGTGAATTTTCGGGTGCAGGGTCTTGACGCGACCGTCCATCATCTCTGCGAAACCGGTGTAGTCCGCGACTTCCACTGCGGCCACGCCGTTGTCCTGCAGTAGTTTGAAGGTCCCGCCCGTGGAGAGGATTTCCACACCCAGGGCTTCCAGCTCCCGGGCAAATTCAAGGATCCCGGTCTTGTCGGAAACACTGATCAAGGCACGGCGGATCGGCAGGCGGGTGGTCTGGTCGGTCATCTCAATTTCCATCAAAAGCAAAGGAAGTCAGCAAAAAAGGCGACCGGTTCTACGCGGGCGCCTTTCTGGTTTGATTGAATGCTTACAGCAAATCGTACTGCTTGAGCTTTTTGCGCAAGGTGCCACGGTTGAGGCCCAGCAGCTCACTGGCTTTGGTCTGGTTGCCCTTGACGTAGTTCATCACGCTTTCGAGCAAGGGCGCCTCGACTTCGGAGAGCACCAGGTTGTACACATCCGTGACGGAAGCGCCCTCAAGGTGGGCGAAATAATTGTGCAGCGCCTTCTCGACACTCCCGCGAAGGGTCTGGCCTTCTTCGCTCGGCGTGTTGAGGTGCTGTTTCAAATTGACATTGTCGCTCACGGGTGTTGTTCCACTCACTAAAGTCTCGGTCATCATCGTCATGCGGCCACCCCTTCTCCATCCCCTGTTCCCAGGCTCTTGTCGCGTCCGGCGAAGAACTCACGAACGGTGGCGACCTGTGCCTGCGTTTCATCCAAACGATTGAACTGAGCGCGGAATTCCTTGGCGCCCGGCAAGGTGGCGAGATACCAGCCGACATGCTTGCGAGCAATGCGTACTCCCATCACGTCCCCATAAAAGGCGTGCAGGGCGGCCAGATGCTCTAGCAGAATACGTTCCACCTCGACCAACTCTGGTGCCGGCAAGACTTCACCGGTACGCAGGAAATGCTCGATTTCACGAAAAATCCACGGCCGCCCCTGGGCGGCCCGGCCAATCAACAAGCCATCGGCACCGGTCGCGTGCAGCACGCGCCGGGCTTTCTCGGCACTGTCGATGTCGCCATTGGCAAAGACGGGCATCGACACGGCCTGCTTGATCGCGGCAATGGTGTCGTACTCGGCTTCACCGGTGTAAAGGTCGGCGCGGGTACGGCCATGCACCGCCAGCGCTGTAATGCCTGCCTGTTCAGCGATCTTCGCCACCGTCAGGCCATTCTTGTTGTCCCGGTCCCAACCGGTACGAATCTTCAGGGTCACCGGTACATCCACTGCGCCAACAACGGCCTGCAGGATCTCGGCGACCAACTGCTCATCTTTCAACAGTGCGGAACCGGCGGCCTTGTTGCAAACCTTCTTGGCCGGGCAGCCCATGTTGATGTCGATGATCTGTGCACCCAGCTCCACATTGGCCCGTGCGGCATCCGCCAGCATCTGCGCATCGCCCCCGGCGATCTGCACCGAGCGTGGCTCGGGATCACCTTCGTGGATCATGCGCATCCGCGACTTGCGGGTGTTCCACAGACTCATGTCGCTGGTAACCATTTCAGAGACTACTAGACCCGCGCCCAAACGCTTGCACAGCTGACGAAAGGGCTGGTCGGTGACACCCGCCATTGGGGCGAGGATCAAGCCGTTTTGCAATGTGTATGGGCCGATGCGTACCGCCGACATAGGACTTCCCTGTTGTGGGGCCGGATCATTAGAGTTCGAAAAAGGGTTGGCATGATACCCGCTCTCGATGACTGGTTAAAGGCTGAATTGGATAAAATCTGAACAGTTACTTTTTTATCGCCATCGGTTTGGTCGACGGCGGTCAAGTCAATAATCCGCCGTCAAACCTCGGTGGGCGCGCCGTTTTACTCGGGCGAGTGGAAGCTCAGGCTGTAGTTCACGGCTCTATTGCCCGGATCAAGAATGTCCAGGGAGATGTGGATCGGCGTCTGCGAGGGCATTTCGCTGACGCCAGCCAACTCGCCGCTGAGATATTCGGCGGGCTTGAAGCGACGACTGGCAATCAGGCTGCCGTTCAAGTCCGCAAAGCGCAGCTCCAGCAGCGGGAAGGGCTGGGAGAAGGTCGCGCGGTTATAGATGATGGCATCCACCACCAGCGCCCCGGCGAATTCGGGGTGGCTGCGCACCACCAGATTGCTGCTCTTTATATGGGTAATGTCGACCCGCGATGGCACGGTGCACCCCAGTTTCGGGCATAGCGCCTGGAACCAGGGACGGTAGGCGTCCTGGCGGGCCACGTCGTCGAATTGGTAGGCGATGTACTGGCCGGCCAGGCCTGCGGCGGCGAGTACCACCAACAATATCCAGACCAGACGGCGACCCCAGCCTGACGGACGCTTCTGCGCATACAGGTGCAGGGGGTCGTCTTCCAGGTCCTGGAGCAACTCGTCGTGTACACCAGCCTCCGTTCGCGTGCGCTTGCGGCGCGGCTGCGTGCGGTCTTCGGGTTCAGGCTCATCGTGCTCGTCGCGGGTGGGTGTCAGCGGCGGGTCGAGGTCGTCATCCACGGTAGGAGCGTGCAGAGCTGGTTCGTCATCGAGTTCGTCGACGTGGGCCGACATGGACGGTTCGGTGCGCTGTTTGGACGCAGGTGCCTTAACGGGCTCGGGCTCTTCTTCTGGTGCCTGGGCGCGCTCTTCGGGGGGCTCACTGAACAGGCTGGCCGCCCACTTTTCTTCCTCGGCCTTGACCGTATCGCGGCTGGCGCTGAAGGACTCTTCCTTTTGCCGGCGGTCGGCACCTGGCTGGCGACGTTCCGCACCCAAGGCCTGGGTATGTTGGATCTCGCGACGTTCCAGCTTGGCCAGTTCCTTGTCCAGGTTATCCAGGTCCAGCTCTTCGGCCGTCCACTGTTTCTGGCTGATGGCCCGTGGTGGCTCGGGAGGTGCTTCGCCAATCGGTTCGGGGGTTGTCGGCGCTTCAGGTTCCGGCGCAGACGCCTGGGCGCGTTGCTCCAGCAACTGGCGGGCGGCGTTGAACACTTGCAGGCACGAGCCGCAACGCACCACGCCGCGGGCCACGCTCAACTGAGCGTGGTTGACGCGAAAGCGCGATTGGCAATGTGGGCACTGGGTGACGAAACTGTCGGTCATGCGGCCATCCGATTCAGGCAAGCGCTCATTCTAGCGCCGACGACCGCTGATGCGTACCCAGCCATCACGGTTGGCGATCGGGTCCAGCTCGAAGTCTTTGGCGTAGGCCGCAGCCACGTCTTCGCCCTGCTCGGCGAGGATGCCCGACAGCGCCAGGCGCCCGCCCGGCTTGACCAGGCTCGACAGTTGCGGCGCCAGCGACACCAGTGGCCCGGCGAGGATATTGGCCACCAGCACATCGGCCTGAACCTGGGGCAGGTCCTCAGGCAGGTAGAGTGGGAATTTGCCTTCGGCAATGTTGTTGCGCCCGGCGTTATCGCGGGAGGCTTCCAGGGCCTGCACGTCGATATCGGTGCCCACGGCCTCCTTGGCGCCCAACAGCAGGGCGGCGATGGCCAGGATCCCCGAACCGCAACCGAAGTCCAGTACGTTGCTGTCGGTCAGGTCCTGGCCGTCCAGCCATTCCAGGCACAGGGCGGTGGTCGGGTGCGTGCCGGTGCCGAACGCCAGGCCCGGGTCCAGCAGCAGGTTGACGGCGTCTGGCTCGGGCGCGGCGTGCCAGCTTGGTACGATCCACAGGCGCTGGCCGAAACGCATGGGCTGGAAGTTGTCCATCCAGCTGCGTTCCCAGTCCTGGTCTTCGATGACTTCGCTGTGATGCTCGGGCAGCGGGCCGCCGGTGAGCAGTTCCATATGGGCCAGCACGGCGGCGGCGTCGGTGCCGTCCTCGAACAGGGCCAGCAAGTGGGTGTGGGACCACAGCGGCGTGGTGTTGAGTTCCGGCTCGAAAATCGGCTGGTCTTCGGCATCCATGAAGGTCACCGACACGGCGCCCACTTCGAGGAACGCGTCTTCGTAGGTTTCGGCTTGTTCTGGGCTGATGGCGAGACGGACTTGCAGCCAAGGCATGGCGGGCACCTTTGAAAAAAATGAATGTGCGGCGGGCAGGCCGCGAAAGCGCGCAAGTTTACGCGAGCGGAGGGCAGAAGACGACACCACAGGCAGCACACTGTTTAAATGTGGAGCTCGTGTGGGAGCCGGGCTTGCCCGCGATGCAGGCACCTCGGTTTTTCTGCCGGACCGAGGTGATGCCATCGCAGGCAAGCCAGCTCCCACACAAGCCTGCTCTCACAGGGCTTTGTGGTGTTATCGGGGCCCATAAACAACAAAACCGCCCGAAGGCGGTTTTGTTGGGTGGAGCACTTACTGGTTGGCCAGCTTGTGTTCCAGGTAGTGAATGTTCACACCACCTTCGCAGAAGCCTTCATCACGAACCAGATCCCGATGCAGCGGGATGTTGGTCTTGATGCCGTCGACCACGATTTCGTCCAGGGCGTTGCGCATACGGGCCATGGCCTCGTCGCGAGTGGCGCCCCAGGTGATCAGCTTGCCGATCAGCGAGTCGTAGTTGGACGGAACCTTGTAGCCGCTGTACAGGTGCGAATCCACACGTACACCGTTGCCGCCGGGCGCGTGGAAATGCTTGACCAGGCCAGGGCTTGGGATAAAGGTTTTCGGGTCTTCGGCGTTGATGCGGCACTCCAGAGAGTGGCCGTGCATCTTCACGTCGTCCTGGGTGAAGGACAGCACGTTACCGGCGGCGATGCTCAGCATCTCCTTGACGATGTCGATACCGGTGACCATCTCCGACACCGGGTGCTCTACCTGCACACGAGTGTTCATCTCGATGAAGTAGAAGCGACCGTTCTCGTAGAGGAACTCGAAGGTACCGGCGCCACGGTAGTTGATGTCGATGCACGCCTTGACGCAGCGTGCCAGGACTTCCTGGCGGGCTTTTTCGTCGAGGCCCGGTGCCGGAGCTTCTTCCAACACTTTCTGGTGACGACGTTGCAGCGAGCAATCGCGATCACCCAGGTGGATGGCGTGGCCCTGGCCGTCGGACAGTACCTGGACTTCCACGTGACGTGGGTTGGTCAGGTACTTCTCCAGGTAGACCATCGGGTTGCCGAACCAGGCGCCCGCTTCGGAGCGGGTCTGCTTGGCGGCTTCGATAAGGTCTTCTTCCTTGTGCACCACGCGCATGCCGCGACCACCACCGCCACCGGCGGCCTTGATGATCACCGGGTAGCCGACTTCGCGACCAATGCGCAGAGCGGTTTCCTCGTCTTCAGGCAGTGGGCCATCGGAGCCTGGAACGGTTGGCACGCCGGCCGCGATCATGGCGTCCTTGGCCGAGACCTTGTCGCCCATCAGGCGAATGGTTTCGGCTTTCGGGCCGATGAAGGCAAACCCGGATTTTTCCACTTGTTCGGCGAAGTCGGCGTTTTCCGCGAGGAAGCCGTAGCCCGGGTGGATGCCATCGGCGCCGGTCACTTCTGCCGCGGCGATGATATTCGAGACTTTCAGGTACGAGTTCGTGGCCAGTGGCGGGCCGATGCAGATGCTTTCGTCCGCCAGTTTCACGTGCATCAATTCGGTATCGGCCGTCGAGTAAACAGCGACGGTCTTGATGCCCTCTTCCTTACAGGCGCGCAGGATACGCAGCGCGATCTCGCCGCGGTTGGCGATCAGGACTTTTTGCAGTTTCTTCGCAGGTTTCAACATCGAAGGCGCTCCGCGGTTCAAACGATGGTGAACAGCGGCTGGTCGTACTCAACCGGCTGACCGTTTTCTACCAGGATGGATTCAATGACGCCGGCTTTTTCCGCGGTGATGTGGTTCATCATTTTCATCGCTTCAACGATGCAGATGGTGTCGCCCACTTTCACGGTCTTGCCCACTTCAACGAAGGCTGGCGAGGTCGGTGCCGGGGTGCGGTAGAAAGTACCGACCATTGGCGACTTGACCACGAAGCCATTCAGCGCAGGAGCGGCTGGGGCGGCAGGTGCAGCGGCGGCGGCAGGTGCGGCAGCCGGAGCTGCAGCGGCTGGCGCCGGTGCTTGCATCTGTGGCGCGTAGAACTGTTGGGCCGGGGTCTTGCTGTGACGGCTGATCCGTACGGACTCTTCGCCTTCCTTGATTTCCAGCTCGTCGATACCGGATTCTTCCAGCAGTTCGATCAGTTTCTTAACTTTACGGATATCCATGAATCATCAACTCCCAAGGGTCGGTCAGGGGCGTTTAGCCTGTTCTTCAATGTGTTCCAGGGCGGCCTCCAGGGCCAGTCGGTAACCGCTGGCGCCAAGGCCGCAGATCACTCCTACCGCTACGTCGGAGAAGTAAGAGTGATGGCGGAAAGCTTCGCGTTTGTGCACGTTCGATAAATGCACTTCGATGAATGGGATGCTCACCGCCAGCAGCGCGTCACGTAATGCAACGCTTGTGTGCGTAAAAGCGGCGGGATTGATCAGAATAAAGTCCACACCTTCGCCGCGCGCGGCATGGATGCGATCAATCAATTCATACTCGGCATTGCTTTGCAGGTAGAGCAAATGGTGGCCGGCAACACGGGCCCGCTTTTCCAGGTCGAGGTTGATCTGGTCCAGGGTCACTGCCCCGTAGACGCCCGGTTCGCGGGTGCCAAGCAGGTTCAGGTTGGGTCCGTGGAGAACCAGTAAGGTCGCCATTGGCTGTTCCTTGTTATTGGTGTGGGTGCGTCAGAACCCGGCGACTATGCCGCAAAGCCTTTGTGACTGTCCAGTTCTATGCAGTAGCCGGCACGATTAGCGAGGATTGCGCAAAATTTGTGACCAAGAGCCTGCGTTCGGTCAGTGTGGGAGCTGGCTTGCCGGCGATGACGGTGTGTCAGTGGCGAACGAGTTGGCTGATCCTGCGCTATCGCAGCGTAGGTATCTATACCACTTCGGTACGACACTGACCCTGTGGCGAGGGAGCTTGCTCCCGTGAAGGCCTGACAACCGGCGCCTGTCTACCTGACACCCCGCGATCCAAATGTGGGAGCTGGCTTGCCTGCGAAGGTATCGACTCGGTTCGCCTGAATCACCGAGTTGATTGGATCGCAGGCAAGCCAGCTTCCTCATTTTGGTCTTCATGGAGCATCAGATCGGGTTAGACGCGGAAGGCTTGCACGGCGGTAGTCAATTGCCCGCCCAGTACCAGCAGGCGCTCGCCCTGGCTACGGCCCTGGCCAATACGCAGCAAATTATCCTCACCCAATTGATGAATCCGCTCACTGTTGTCGCGTATCTCGCTCACGGCGCCACTCTGCTGTGCGGTCACATCGGCAATGCGTACGGCGGTATCCGAGATGGTCTGGATCGCCCCGACGATTTCATCCAGCGCGCCATCCGCCGCCTGGGCCTGCTGGGCGGTGGCTTCGGCGTGTTCGACCTGGGCGCGCATGCCTTCTACCGACTGGTGCGCGGCGCTTTGCAGGCCGGCGATCAGGCCCTGGATTTCGGCGGTGGCGCCGGCGGTACGCTGGGCCAGGGAGCGCACTTCGTCGGCTACCACGGCGAAACCACGTCCGGCTTCACCGGCGCGGGCGGCTTCGATAGCGGCGTTGAGCGCCAGCAGGTTGGTCTGGTCGGCAATCGAGCGAATCACCGTGAGCACGCCGCCGATGGTGGCGGACTCTTCGGCAAGTTTCTCGATCATCTGCGCGTTTTGCTGCACTTCGCCTACCAGCGCATGCAGCCCGGTGAGGCTCAGGCCGATCACACGCTGCCCTTGCTCCACCGCCTGGCCCGCACTGCGGCTGGCCCCAGCGGCCTGGCTGGCATCCCCGGCGACTTGCTGGATGGTGGCTTCCAGCTCGCCCAGGGAGTCACGGATTTGCGCGGTGTCGCCGGCCTGGCGCTCGGCGCCGTCGTGCAGGCCGCTGCTCAGTTCGGCCAGGGCGCGGCTGCTGCCTGCCACTTCTTCTGCATTGCCACGGATGGTGCCGACCAGATCCACCAGGTAGGCGCGCAGGCGGTTAAGGGAGGCCTCGATATCGTGCAGTTCACGATTGGTCTTGCCCAGGGCAATCGGTTGGCTGAAGTCGCCTTCCGCCCAGGTCGACAAGGCTGGTGCCAAGTTGGTCAGCACGCGCGCCAGGCGGCGTTGCAGGGTATCGATCAGCAATGCGATCAGCAGGATCAGGCCAATCATCACCCCCTGCATCACACGCACTTCACCCTGAATCTTCGCGTGTTGCGCGCGCACCACGGGTTCGAGGCCGGTGATGGCCTGTTGTACGTTGGTGATTTTCAGGTGGGTGCTGGCGGCAAGGTCACTGCGTTGCTGAATCTGTTCACGGGTGCGTTGGAGTTCGGCGGGGTAGCGGGTCAACAGGCTGTTGAGTTCGCGCTTGAGGTCGACGCCGGTGTCCTGGGCTTCGGTTTTTTCGGTATTTTCCAGGCCCATCAACGCGGAAAAATCATCGGTGTTGGATTCTCCGCTGGCCTTTATTCCCAATAGGGGCAGTTGCGCGAGCAAGTCGGCCTGGATTCGCAGGTTATTCACCTCCCGCTCGACATCCGCAGCCAACTCGGCGCGCCCGCTGCTGACCAGCTTGTCGCGGGCCAGGGACAGTTTGCCCAGGTGCTGTGAGGCGGCGAGCAGCGGCGACAGATAGCGCGCAGCCTCCGCGGAATTGACGCCGCTGGCGTACTGGCTCAGTTGCTCCAGGTTCGCGCCCAGTTCACGTTCGGCTTGCAGCAACAGGGCTTGCGGGTCGCCAGCCAATTTACCGGCGGCCAACAGGTCGGTCTTGCTGAAAGTCTCCAGGTCCATGAGGCTGGGGCGCAGGGTTTGCGCCAAGTCGGGCGGCAGTTCGCCCAATTGAAGCTGCAGGCTTTCCAGGCTCTGGGTGGCACTGCTCAGGCGCAGGGCATCGCCGCTGGCCAAGTAGTCCTCGATGTTACGGGCAGCCTGGTTTTGAAAGACCTGGGACAACCCGAGGTAGCGCTCCATCAACAAGTACGGGCGCTCCAGCGCCCGTTGCGACCACCACAGTGTCGCCCCGAGGGCCAGGCACACAGCCACCAGCAGAAGGGTATTGAGATTGGTCAGCAGCTTCAGGCGCATGCGGGGTTTCAACCGACGGCAAGAGATAAGCGCCTGAATTTATTGCGTTTGTATTACAGCGTTATGACCGAATCGGTGGATTCTGGTGAAAAGATGGCACTTTGCTTTGATGTGCGAGCGGCTTGCACGCGGTTGCGTCCGGCGTCCTTGGCGCGGTAAAGCGCTTCGTCAGCCTGAGCGGCCATCATCAGGCTGTCGGAACCGTCGCACAGCTCCACCAGGCCGGCGCTGAAGGTGCACCACAAATCCTGCGGTTGGGCGGGGTAGTGGATTTCTGCAAAGCGCCGACGAATGTCGTCCAGCACCTTGCAGGCCGATTCCAGGTCGGTGTCGGGCATCACGATGGCGAACTCTTCACCGCCGTAGCGGCCGATGTAATCGGTCTTGCGCAAACGCTGCTTGAGAAACAGTGCCAGGCTCTTGATCACCCGGTCGCCCATGGGGTGGCCGTGGCTGTCATTGACGCGCTTGAAGTGGTCGATATCGAGCATGGCAAAGCTCAAGGGCTTGTTCTCGCGGCGGGCGCGGAAGCTGCAATCTTCGAGCAGTTGCAGGATATGCGTGTGGTTGTACAGCCCGGTCAGGCTGTCGCGCACCATCCGTGCCTTCAAGTTGCGCGCACGTGACGCGCGGTTGCGCACAGTGGTGATCAGGTGACGCGGCTTGATCGGTTTGGTGAGGAAATCGTCACCGCCCTCGCTCATCGCATCCAGCTGTTTATCCAGGTCGTCCTCAGCCGACAGGTAAATGATCGGCACACTGACGTAGCGGTCGTTGTGGCGAATCACCTTGGCCAGTTCGGTGCCGGTACAGGCAGGCATATACATGTCGAGGATGATCAGGTCGGGCTGGAAATCCGCCAGCTCGGCCATGGCCTGGATCGGTTCGGTCAAGGTGCGGGTGACAATGCCGGCACTGTTGAGCAGGCGTTCGGTGTGCAGCGCCTGGGCCCGCGAGTCGTCGATGATCAGCACTTTGTACGGTTCGTACTGGGCCGCGCAGGTTAGCACTTCGATCTTTTCCAGCAGGCTTGAGGCCTCCAGGGTGCCGGTCAGGAACTCTTCGCCGCCGGCGCGTACGGCGGCCAGGCGTGTCGGGGTGTCGGTTTCGTGCAGGCTGAAAAACAACAGCGGCAGCTTTTGCTCCAGGCCCTCCTGGGCCTCTGCCGCGAGCTTCAGGCCCAGGCCCGTGCCGCAGAAGTCCACGTCCATCACGATCGCCGACGGCAAACGCTCGGCCATGGACGCGCGAAAGGCGGCGACGCTGTCCAGGGCGTGGGCGCCCATGCCGAAGAACTCCAACTGCTTGGCCAGGCGTTCGGCGCGGTCATGGTCGGCCAGCATCACATAGATCGGCTTGCGCATTGGCGGCAGGAAGGTTTGCTCAAGCTGATCGCCCTGGCGCAGGCCGGTGCGGGACAGGCGTTGCATCAAGCGGTTGAGCTCGGTGATCAGTTGGCTGCTCAGACGGCCACGGTTCTCGTCCACGGCCTGCAAGGATTCACTGATATGCCGTGCCAGTTGTGTGTGTTCGGGCTGTTCGAAGCGTTCGGCGAAGCGTTGCAGGCGCAGGTTGGCTTCGCTGAGTTCGGAAAAGTCGGCGTTCGACCACTCGCTGCGTTGCAGGCGCTGCCAGATCTCGAGAATTTGACGTGCCTGATGAATTACCCGCTGGGCAAAGTGCTGCTTGAGACGCTCGCGGCTGGGGTCTTCTGACTCGGTCATATCCTGACTACTGTGAGGGTGCATGCTGAGGTCGACTGATGGCTCTATGCTAGCACCTCTTTTCTGATAGATGAGTGTCATACGTCAATTAAGTCTGCGTGCCTGCCATTCAGTTATTGACCAGTGGGTCGCGCAGCGTAAATCGCGTGCATCCTTTATAGTCCAAGCGCGCTGGTGCGCCAGTTTCGTGTAAAAGCCCCGCACCGATGGGCACGATGGGGTAGGGTTGTGGTCGGAATGTCTGAACGCACCCGGACAATTGACGTGCATGAACTCAAGTGATTGAAAGGATATCGCCATGCTGGACTGGAAAAACCGCGAAGGCAGTGCCAAAGGCCCCGCCCCTGAGCCCAAGTCGGCCAATCGCAGCTATTTTCGCAACCTGCTGATGAGCCGGGCGTTGCTCAGCATCATCGGCTTGTACCTGCTGGTCACCGGTGGCCTGGGTTGGTACTGGAGCCAAGAGCCGGCGCTGTTTCCGGTGCAGCAAAATGCCCAGCTTGCCGCCGAGAAGGAAGGCAAGCAGATGGTGGTGGGTTACACCACCGTCGAAACCCTCAAGACCGTGGTTGGCACCTTGCTGAACAAGCCAGGCGGCTACATCTCCAACGACCGTTTCCCGCCAGGCTTGTGGATGGACAACATGCCGAGCTGGGAATACGGCGTGCTGGTGCAGGTGCGTGACCTTACCCGCGCCCTGCGTAAAGACTTCGCCCGCTCCCAGTCGCAGTCGGCTGAAGACGCTGACTTGGCCAAGGCCGAGCCGCGCTTCAACTTCGATAACAAGAGTTGGGTGCTGCCATCCAGTGAGTCGGAATACCAGGAAGGCATCAATTCCCTGAGCCGCTACGAAGCGCGCCTGTCTGACCCGAACCAGCGCGGCGCGCTGTTTTATGCGCGTGCCGACAACCTCAACAACTGGCTGGGCGATGTGGCCACACGTTTGGGCTCGCTGTCCCAGCGCCTATCCGCCAGCGTAGGCCGGGTCAAGTTGAACACTGCGCTGAAAACCGAGACGCTGGCGCCGGGTGAAGTGCCGCAGGTCGATGAAGAAGTGGTGGAAACCCCATGGATGCAGATCGACAACGTGTTTTACGAAGCACGCGGCCAGGCGTGGGCGCTGTCCCATCTGCTGCGTGCCATCGAAGTCGATTTTGCCGACGTACTGGCCAAGAAAAATGCCACCGTCAGCGTGCGCCAGATCATTCGGGAGTTGGAGGCCTCGCAAGAACCGGTATGGAGTCCTATGATTCTTAACGGCAGTGGCTTCGGCGTACTGGCGAACCATTCGCTAGTGATGGCCAACTATATTTCCCGGGCAAACGCTGCAGTGATCGACTTGCGTCAGCTCCTCAACCAGGGTTGATAATGGACGCGACTCAAAAGGAGGCCGCACACCGAGCGGCCTCCGACGCTGAACTGATCTGCTGGGTCGACAAGCAGGACCACCTGCTCGGTCACCTGGTCAGGTCCGACCTGCGCCAGCGCGGCTTGATCGGCCGCTGCACGTTTATCTTCCTGTTCAATTCCAAAGGCGAGCTGTGTGTGCACCGGCGCACGCTGAGCAAGGCGTTGTATCCAGGGTATTGGGATACGGCGGCGGGTGGGATGGTGGCCAAAGGTGAGAGTTATGCCGTTTCGGCAGCCCGCGAGTTGGAAGAGGAATTGGGCGTCAGCGGTGTGCCCTTGACCGAACATGACCATTTCTATTTTGAGGATGGCGACAGTCGGCTTTGGTGCAAATCCTACTCTGCCGTCTGGGATGGCCCCCTGCGCCTGCAGCCCGAGGAGGTCATGGAAGCGCGGTTTTTAAGCATCGAAATCATCCAGCAAGAGGCCGAACAAAAGCCCTACTGCCCGGACGCCCAGGAAGGCTTGCGGCGCTATCTGGCCTCGCGTCGCTAAAGTTGCAAAAAATGGCGCCATTTGGCTCTTAGCAAGTCGGCTTTTTGCCGTTACACTGCGCGCCTTTTCACCCGAACCACATTAGCGGTTCGGTAGCGCTGCCCCTGCCTGAGTGGGGCTTCGCGGTCGGTCACCGCCTTGTGCGGCGCCGATCAGTCTTCATCCTCCCGAGAGGATTGCCGGTGGCCAAAAAAGCCGCATCCTTCGCCGCCCTTGGTGGCCTGGTATTTTCCACCGACGCAGGTCGACACTGCCCGGACTGTCGTCAGCCCGTGGATTCGTGCACCTGCAAACAGACCCTGATCCCCGAAGGCGACGGTATTGCCCGCGTGCGTCGCGAGAGCAAAGGCCGTGGCGGCAAGACGGTGACCACTATCACCGGCGTGCCCCTGGCTGAAGAAGCCCTGAAGGAATTGGCCACCTCGCTGAAAAAGCGCTGTGGCACCGGTGGCGCGTTGAAAGACGGGGTTATCGAGATTCAGGGCGATCACGTCGAGTTGCTGTTGGCCGAGCTGATCAAGCTCGGGTACAAGGCCAAGAAGTCCGGCGGCTGAAAGCCTCTTCCCAACCTGTGGCTAAACTCTGTCCTGCCAGTGGGGTCTACTTCCCTTGCAGGCAAATCGTCATTTTCATTCTTTAGACTGCGCCAGCCTCCGCGAGAGGTGGCGCCTTCGCCTTCATTTATAGGGGACTTCGATGTCCGTACGACGCACACGCAAAGACGATGGCAGCCAATGGACAGTTGCGGACAGCCGCAGTGTTTACGGGATTCGCCATTGGGGGGCCGGGTATTTCGCGATCAATGAAGCCGGTCGCGTAGAAGTCCGTCCGAACGGCCCGAACAGCACGCCCGTCGACCTGTACGAGCAAGTCGATGAGTTGCGCAAAAGCGGCCTGTCGTTGCCGCTGCTGGTGCGCTTCCCCGATATCCTGCAAGACCGCGTGCGCCAATTGACCGGTGCCTTCGATGCCAACATCGAGCGCCTGGAATACCAGAGCAAGTACACCGCGCTGTACCCGATCAAGGTGAACCAGCAGGAAGCGGTGATCGAGAACATCATTGCCACCCAGAACGTTTCCATCGGCCTGGAAGCCGGCTCCAAGCCTGAGCTGCTGGCCGTGCTGGCCCTGGCGCCGAAGGGCGGCACCATCGTCTGCAACGGTTACAAGGACCGCGAGTTCATCCGCCTGGCGTTGATGGGCCAGAAACTCGGTCACAACGTTTTCATCGTCATCGAGAAAGAATCCGAGGTCGAGCTGGTGATCGAAGAGGCCGCCAGCCTCAAGGTCAAGCCGCAGGTGGGCCTGCGTGTGCGCCTGTCGTCCCTGGCATCGAGCAAGTGGGCGGACACCGGTGGCGAGAAATCCAAATTCGGTCTGTCTGCAGCCCAGTTGCTGTCAGTGGTCGAGCGCTTCCGCGCAGCCGGCCTGGACCAGGGCATCCGCCTGCTGCACTTCCACATGGGTTCGCAGATCGCCAACTTGGCCGACTACCAGCACGGGTTCAAGGAAGCCATTCGTTATTACGGCGAACTGCGCAACCTCGGCCTGCCGGTGGACCATATCGACGTCGGCGGCGGCCTGGGCGTGGACTACGACGGTACCCACTCGCGTAACGCCAGCTCGATCAACTACGACATGGACGACTACGCCGGTGTGGTAGTGGGTATGCTCAAGGAATTCTGCGATGCGCAGAGCCTGCCGCACCCGAACATCTTCTCTGAAAGCGGTCGCTCCCTCACCGCTCACCACGCCATGCTGGTGGTACAGGTCACTGACGTCGAGAAGCACAACGACGAAATCCCGACCATCGAAAACAAGGAAAGCCTGCCGGAAACCGTGCAATGGCTGGTGGACCTGCTGGGCCCGACCGACATCGAGATGGTCACCGAAACCTACTGGCGCGCCACCCACTACATGAGCGACGTGGCCACCCAGTACGCCGACGGCAAACTGACCCTGGCCGAAAAAGCCCTGGCCGAACAGTGCTACTTCGCGGTGTGCCGCCGCCTGCACAACTCGTTGAAAGCCCGCCAGCGCTCGCACCGCCAGGTGTTGGACGAACTCAACGACAAGCTGGCCGACAAGTACATCTGCAACTTCTCGGTATTCCAGAGCTTGCCGGATACGTGGGCCATCGGCCAGGTCTTGCCGATCCTGCCGCTGCACCGCCTCGACGAAGAGCCGCTGCGCCGCGCCGTGCTGCAAGACCTGACCTGCGACTCTGACGGCAAGATCAAGCAATACGTCGACGAGCAGAGCATCGAAACCAGCCTGCCGGTTCACGGCTTGAACGAAGGCGAGGACTACCTGCTGGGTATCTTCCTGGTCGGCGCCTATCAGGAAATCCTGGGCGACATGCACAACCTGTTCGGTGACACCGACTCGGTGAACATCTACCAGCGTGAAGACGGTTCGGTGTACAGCGCCGGGATCGAGACTCACGACACCATCGAAGACATGCTGCGCTATGTGCACTTGTCGCCGGAAGAGTTGATGACGCACTACCGCGACAAGTGCGCGAGCGCGAAGATCTCGGCGTCCGAGCGTACCCAGTTCCTGGATGCGTTGCGTCTTGGGTTGACTCGTTCTTCTTACTTGTCTTCTTGAGTCGCGCGGCCTCACTGGAACTGAGCGAGTGTTCATTTAGTTCCTGTGAGGCCGACTGCATTGGCACGACGTTGATCAAGTCACCTTACGAGCAAGCATTGCGTCACTGGGCATTTGCTCTCTGAGTGAGCGTTGAGGGCTATCTGCGTTATTGTGCCCTGACTGTTGAGGCGCGACAGGAGCACCTCTTTTCCATCGATTGTCAGGTCCTTTGATTCGCCTTTGGTGATTCTGTGCTGTTCAGTCCCATGTATCACCACGAGTGTGTACTCACCGGCCATTTGGTTCTCCACCCGCAGTGTCCCGGCCGGCTGCGCTGTTGAGTTCGATGGCGCCGTGCAGCCTGCGGTAGTCAGCGTGGCGATTACCCAAAGGGTGACGATGCCTGTTTGTCGTTTGATATTCATAGCGATTTTCCTTGGCGTAAGCAGGGGAGGTTGCCCACCGCTATTCAACGCTTGAAAAATCGGCTTGTAACCTGTCAGAAGTAACAGGTAGGGGCTCGTGTCAGCGGGTATCGCTCAGCCAGCGATTCTGCGTGCTCAACCACCAGGCAATCGCCCCCAGGATCAAGCTGCGTACCGCCATGAACAGCAAAAAAGTTATCCACAGGCCGTGGTTGCCCAGCCCCTGCAAGGCCCAGGCAATCGGCAGTACCAGCAGCACCGTCAGCAACATCCCATCGCGCATTTCCCGCGCCCGCGTTGCACCGATAAACAGCCCATCGAGCAAATAGCTCCACACCGCAATCAACGGCAATACCGCGAGGTAGGGCAGGTAGATATCGGCGGTTTCGCGCACGCTGGGGATATCGGTTTGCATGGCGATGAACAGATGGCCGCCGAGGGTGAACAGCAGGGCGAAAACCACGCTGGCGATCAGCGACCAACCACAGGCAACCACCAATGACCGCCGTAACGCTTGCCGGTCACGTGCGCCGATGGCGTGGCCGCACAGAGCCTCGACCGCGTGAGCCAGGCCATCCAGGGCATGTGCCGTCAGCAACAGGCCATTGAGCAGCAGCGCATTGGCTGCAACGGTAGCGTCCCCCAACCGTGCACCTTGCACCGTGATCATGAAAAAGACTGACTGCAAGGCGAGGCTGCGAATAAAGATATCGCGGTTCACTGCCAGCAGTGGTCGCCAGCTTTGCCACAGTGTCAGCGCGGCCCAGGCGATATGCCCGGGGTAGGCACGCAGGGCTTTTTGCGTAAGCGCCAGGCCGAGCAGGGCGCCGGTCCACTCTGCGATCACCGAGGCTCGGGCGGAGCCGACCACGCCCCAGTCCAGCCCGAGGACGAACCATAGGTTAAGCGCGATGTTGACCAGGTTGGTGGTCAGCAAAATCGCCAATGGCGCTCGTGCATTCTGGGTGCCGAGGAACCAGCCGACCAGTGCATAACTGGCGAGAGCGGCGGGCAGGCCGAACAGGCGGGTGTGGAAAAACTCGCGGGTCAGTTGGTTCAGTTCGGGCGAGGGCTGCATCCATTCCAGGGCCAGATGGCTCAGGGGAATGCCCACGGTACCCAGCAGCATCGCCAGCCCCAGCGCCAACAGCAAGCCTTGCAACAGGATTTGCCGCAGCGCTGCACCATCGTTGCGCCCGGCGGCCTGGGCGGCGAACCCGGTGGAGCCCATGCGCAGGAAACCCATGGCCCAGGCGAGGAAGGTATACAGGCTGGCGCCGACAGCCACGGCACCCAGTTGGTGGGCGTGGGGCAGGTGACCGATGACCATGCTGTCCACCAGAGCCACCAAGGGCACCGAGATATTCGACAGGATCATCGGCGCGGCCAGGGCCCAGACGCGGCGATGGGTGGGGCGGTGGCGCCAGTCGGCGAGCAGGGCGGTCATGAAGGCTCCTTGGTGGAGCGCCATTGTAACCGTCAACCCGCCACACAGCAGAACCAATGTGGGAGCTGGCTTGCCTGCGATAGCAGTGGGTCAGCCAGTGAAGATATCGGCTGAAAGACCGCTATCGCAGGCAAGCCAGCTCCCACCGTTTGATCGCCAGTGGCTGTGGGATTTGGCTTGGCTTCATGCCCACCTAGAACCAACCGCCCCTCCGTCGGTCAATGTGACCGGCGCCGCAGCAGCTTGGTCGGCGCTGATATATAGTTCACCCCTCGGTTCCCTCTGACTATGAGTGCCCCATGCTTAACAAAGGACTGTTCCTGGCCTGCGCGCTGGCCCTGCTGAGCGCTTGCGATTCTTCCGATAAACCCGCTGCACCGTCTGCGCCCACCGTGGCGGCAGCGCCGAAGCCGGTGAAAGCGGCGGTGGACGTGGCAGCGTTGAAGCAACGCTATGCCGGACGTGAGCTGAGCGTGGTGGATGTGTCCGAGGTGCAGTTGGATGGGGCCAGCACGCTGTCGGTGAGTTTTTCCATTGCGCTGGACCCCGAACAGAAATTCGCCGACAAGCTGCACCTGGTAGACAGCAAGTCCGGCAAGGTCGATGGCGCCTGGGAACTGTCCGATAACCTGATGGAATTGCGCCTGCGCCACCTTGAACCGCAGCGCAAACTGGTGCTGACCGTGGACGCAGGGGTGAAGGCAGTCAACGGCAACACCCTCGCCGCCGAATACAGCGCCCGCCTGGAAACCCGCGACCTGCAAGCCACCGTCGGCTTCGCCAGCCGTGGCACCCTGTTGCCGACGCGCCTGGCCGAGGGCCTGCCGGTGATCGCGTTGAATGTCGACAAGATCGACGTGGAATTCTTTCGGATCAAACCCGAATCCCTGCCGTCGTTCCTGGCGCAGTGGGGGCGTAATACCAGCCTGCAAAGCTATGAGTCCCGTGAACTGCTGCCAATGGCCGAACTGGTGTACGGCGGGCGTTTCGATCTGAACCCGGCGCGCAATACCCGTGAAACCCTGTTGCTACCGATTGCCGGCCTCAAGCAGTTGCAGCAGCCGGGCGTGTACCTCGCGGTGATGCGCGCTTCGGGCACCTACAACTATTCGCAACCGGCCACCCTGTTCACCTTGAGTGATATCGGCCTATCCGTGCACCGCTATGCCAATCGCCTGGATGTGTTTACCCAGGCCCTGGAAGGCGGCAAGGCACTGAACGGCGTCGAACTGGAAATCCTCGATGCCGAAGGCCGCGTGCTCGGCCAGGGCAAGACCGAAGACGGTGGCCACGCCGAGTTGCCGCTGCCGAAAAAAGCCCAGGTGTTACTGGCCAAGCAGGGCGAGCAAACCAGCCTGCTGCGCCTGGACAGCGCCGCGCTGGATTTGGCGGAGTTCGATATCGGCGGGCAACCGTCCCACCCATTGCAGTTCTTTGTGTTCGGCCCGCGTGATTTGTATCGCCCCGGCGAAACCGTGCTGCTCAACGCGCTGTTGCGTGACAAGGATGGCAAGGCGGTGAAGCCTCAGCCGGTGAGCGTCGAAGTGCGGCGCCCGGATGAACAGGTGAGCCGCAAGTTCGTGTGGGAGGCCGACGCGTCGGGCCTGTATCAATACCCGTTGCAGCTGGCTGGCGAGGCGCCGACCGGGCGCTGGCAGTTGGTGTTCGACCTCGGTGACGGTAAGCCGCAACTCTATGAATTTCTCGTCGAAGACTTCCTGCCCGAACGCCTGGCGCTGGAACTCAAGGGCAGTGACACGGCGTTGAGCCCGGCGGATAACCCGGTCATCCAGGTCAACGGTCGTTATCTCTACGGCGCGCCCGCATCCGGTAACCGCGTCAGTGGCCAGGTGTACGTGCGGCCACTGCGTGAGGCGGTCAAATCCCTGCCGGGCTACCAGTTCGGTTCCGTCACTGAAGAAGAGCTGAGCCAGGATTTCGAACTGGACGAAAGCGTACTCGACGCCAATGGCGAGCAAGCGCTGACCCTGGAAAGCAAGTGGGCCGAGGCCAAGTCGCCGTTGCAACTGATTGTGCAAGCCAGCCTGCAGGAGTCCGGCGGTCGGCCGATCACCCGGCGCCTGGTGCAGCCGATCTGGCCGGCCGAGCAATTGCCGGGCCTGCGTGGCCTGTTTGACGGCAAGGAAACCAACGGCGATGGCCCGGTGGAATTCGAAGTGCTGGTGGCCAACCAGGACGGTCAGAAACTGGCCGCGCAAGACCTCAAGGTGCGCCTGGTGCGTGAGCGCCGCGACTACTACTGGAACTACTCGGAGAATGACGGCTGGAGCTACCACTTCAACGAGAAATTCCTCAACCTCGATGAGCAGAGCCTGAACATCAAGGCGGGCGACACCGCCAAGGTCAGCTTCCAGGTGGAGTGGGGCCCTTACCGCGTGGAGGTCGAAGACCCGCAGACCGGGCTGGTCAGCAGCCTGCGTTTCTGGGCCGGCTACCAGGCCCAGGACAACACCGAAGGCGGCGCCGTGCGCCCCGACCAGGTCAAGCTGGCGTTGGACAAACCCGCCTATGGCGATGGCGACACCGCCAACGTCACCGTCACGCCACCGGCTGCCGGTAAAGGCTACCTGTTGGTGGAGTCTGCCGAAGGCCCGCTGTGGTGGCAGGAGATCGACGTACCGGCCGAAGGCAAAAGCTTTGCGGTGAAGCTCGACCCGAAATGGTCGCGCCACGATCTGTATGTGAGCGCCCTGGTGATTCGTCCCGGCGAGCGCAAAGCCAATATCACGCCTAAACGCGCCGTGGGCTTGCTGCACCTGCCGCTGGATCGCACCCAGCGTAAACTCGGCCTGACCCTCACTGCACCTGAAAAAATGCGCCCCAAACAACCGCTGACGGTGAAGATCGCCGCCAAAAACGCCGATGGCAGTGTGCCTCAAAAGGTGCACGTACTGCTTGCGGCAGTGGACGTGGGCATCCTCAATATCACCGAGTTCCCAACGCCCGATCCGTACGCCAGTCTGTTCGGCCGCAAAGCCTATGGCGTCGACCAATTCGACATCTACGGCCAGTTGATTGAAGCCGGCCAAGGGCGCCTGGCCAGCCTGGCATTTGGTGGCGACGCGGCGTTGGCCAAAGGCGGCAAACGCCCGGACACCAGCGTAACCATCGTCGCCCTGCAAAGCGCCCCGGTGACTCTGAACGACAAAGGCGAGGGCGAAGTCAGCGTCAATATCCCCGACTTCAACGGCGAACTGCGCCTGATGGCCCAAGCCTGGAGCGATGATCGCTACGGTATGGCGGAAGGCAAGACGGTGATTGCCGCCCCGCTGATTGCCGAGTTGTCGGCGCCGCGCTTCCTGGCAGGAGGCGACCAGACCACCTTGGCCCTGGACCTCTCCAACCTGTCGGGGAAGGCCCAGAAACTCGATGTGCAATTGACCGCGCAAGGTCAGTTGCAGTTGGTCAACAGTGGCGCGCAATCGGTGGAGCTCAAGCAAGGTCAGCGCACCACCCTGCGTATTCCGGTACAAGCCTGGGGCGGGCTCGGCCAGGGCAAGGTCACGGTCACCGTCAACGGCCTGGACCTGCCGGGGGAAAACCTGCCGCCGTTCAGCCGTGAATGGACCCTGGGCGTACGCCCGGCGTACCCGGCCTTGCTCAAGCATTACCGCGCCGTGATCAAGGATCAGCCGTGGAGCTTGCCGGCGGGTGCGCTGGATCAGTTCGATGCCTCGGGGCGTGAGGCGCTGTTGAGCCTGTCGAGCCGGCCGCCGTTGAACCTGGGCGCACAGATCAGTGCGCTCAAGGCGTACCCCTATGGCTGCCTGGAACAAACCGCCAGTGGCTTGTACCCGTCGCTGTACGCCGACGACGCGCTGCTCAAGCGCCTGAGCATCAAGGGCGAGCCGGATGCCGAGCGCAAGCGCAAGATAGAGTTGGGCATCGAGCGCCTGCTGGGCATGCAGCGCTACAACGGCAGCTTCGGTTTGTGGGGCGCTGATGGCGAGGAAGAATATTGGCTGACTGCGTATGTCACCGACTTCCTGCTGCGCGCCCGCGACCAGGGTTTTGCAGTACCGCCTGAAGCCTTGAAGAAGGCCAGCGAGCGCCTGCTGCGGTATGTGCAGGAACGTAACCTGATCGAGGTGGATTACAGCGACAACGCCGAGCACACGCGTTTCGCCGTACAGGCCTACGCCGGTATGGTGCTGGCGCGCAGTCAGCAGGCGCCGTTGGGTGCGTTGCGCAGTCTGTTCGAACGGCGCAGCGACGCACGCTCCGGCTTGCCGTTGGTGCAGTTGGCCATCGCCCTGCAGAAAATGGGCGACCAGCCGCGTGCCGATCAAGCCTTGCTCGCCGGTTTGGCGGCGCAGCGCAGTGCCAAGGAGTGGCTGGCCGACTACGGCAGCCCGTTGCGCGATCAGGCGATGATTCTGGCGTTGCTGGAGGAAAATGACTTGGCCAAGGGCACGCGTGAAGAGCGCCTGTTTACCTTGTCGGACCAGTTGGCGGCCAGCCCCTATCTGTCGACCCAGGAGCGCAACTCGTTGTTCCTGGCCGGGCGGCTGGGTTTCGCCCAGCCCGAATCGGCGTGGAAGGTGCTCTTGGATGGCAGCGACGGGGAGCATGAGCTGAACAACCAACAGTCGACGCTCAACCTGGAAGGCAAACTGCTTTCCGGCAATTTGAGCCTGACCAATCAAAGCGATGTACCGGTCTACCAGCAACTGACAATCTCGGGTTACCCACAAGTGCCGCCTGCCCCGGGTGGCGAGAACCTGAGTATTCGCCGCGAATACCTGGGCATGAATGGCCAGCCGTTGAATTTGCGCAGCCTCAACAGCGGCGACCTGGTGCTGGTGCACCTGGCCGTCAGTGCCAAGCAACGCGTGCCGGATGCCTTGGTGGTGGACTTGCTGCCCGCCGGCCTGGAACTGGAAAACCAGAACCTGGCACAAAGCGCAGCGAGCCTGGAGAACGCCAGCAGCCAGGTGAAGGAGTGGCGCGAGTCGATGCAGAACGCATCGCTCAAGCATCAGGAGTTCCGGGACGACCGCTATGTGGCGGCGATGAATCTGGATGGCTATGGCACCACGCACTTGTTGTACCTGGCACGGGCGGTGACACCGGGAACCTACCGCGTGCCGCCGCCGCAAGTGGAGTCGATGTATCGGCCGAACTGGCAGGCGGTGGGCGAGACGCCGGTGGATATGGTGATCAAGGGCCGCTGAAAGACACTGTAGGAGCGAGCTTGCTCGCGAAAAACGTCAACGAGAACGCGTGTTTCCTGAATCAACGCGGCGCCTTTGAGTTCTTCGCGAGCAAGCTCGCTCCTACAGGGGGAGTCGAGTGGTTGTGATGTCAGTGTACGACCCAGCTAAGCAACCACAGCCCCAGCATCAGCCAGATGATCCCCACGATAATCGAGGCCCGCATAAAGGCGCGTACCGCCGAGTACAGGAAGAGCAACCCGACGATCAGAGTGATGATGCTGATGATCGAGGTGTCCATGCCCAAGGTGCGCGACAGGCCGTCGATAAAGTTGCCGCCGGCGTGGGTCAAGGCCCCGAACAAACCGCTGAGCCCGTCGACGATAAAACGGATGACGGAACCGAGCGCCTGGCCCAACCATTCGAAAAAGCTTTCTACCTGCATGTGCGTGTCCTGATGAGAAGGTGGGCGTAACTGTGCCTTTGGTTGTCGATAACGCAGGCGAGTTCCCTGCAAGCATAGAGGTTTGCCCGTTTGAGTTTTAGTTTAATCACCTGCAGATGTACGCGGCCCAATGTGGGAGCTGGCTTGCCTGCGATAGCGGTGGGGCAGTTGTGGATAAGTTGACTGATCCTGCGCTATCGCAGGCAAGCCAGCTCCCACAGTTATTGCGCTGGGCTTTGGGTTGTGTGGTGTTGGTGGTTGCCCTGCTATGGCTGGCCGATCGTATCTGGCCCTTGCCCCTTCCCCAGGACGACTTGGCGCGGGTGGTGCTGGCCGAAGATGGCACGCCGCTGTGGCGATTTGCCGATGCCAATGGCGTATGGCGCTACCCGGTACAAACCCGCGAAGTCTCACCCTATTACCTCGACGCGCTGCTCACCTATGAAGACCGCTGGTTCTACCAACACCCCGGCGTAAACCCGTTGGCGCTGGTGCGCGCGACCTGGCAAAACCTGAGCGGCGCGCGAGTGGTGTCCGGCGGCAGCACCTTGTCGATGCAGGTTGCGCGCCTGCTCGACCCACACTCACGCACCCTGCACGGCAAGTTACGCCAGCTGTGGCGTACCGCGCAGTTGGAGTGGCACCTGTCCAAGGACGAAATCCTCAACCTGTACCTGAATCGCGCGCCCTTCGGCGGTACGCTGCAGGGCGTGGCGGCAGCGAGTTGGGCGTACCTGGGCAAGTCGCCATCACAACTGACCCACGCCGAAGCCGCGTTGCTCGCGGTATTGCCCCAGGCGCCGAGCCGTTTGCGCCCGGACCGTCATCCGCAGCGCGCCCAGCAGGCCCGGGACAAAGTGCTGCGCCGCCTGGCCGAGTTTCAGGTATGGCCGCAATCGGCGGTGGATGAAGCCTTGGAAGAACCCCTGTTGCTCGCCCCTCGCCTGGAACCGAGCCTGGCGCCCTTGCTCGCACGTCGCCTGAATCGCCCCGACAGCCCGCCACTGATTCGCACCACTCTGGATGCCACCTTGCAACGCCGTCTCGAAGACCTGCTGTTGGGCTGGCGCGCACGCCTGCCGGAGCACACCTCGGCGGCCATCCTGGTGGTGGAAGAAGAAAGCATGGCGGTGCGCGCCTACCTGGGGTCGGTGGATATCAATGACACCAAACGCTTTGGCCATGTGGACATGATCAGCGCGCTGCGTTCGCCCGGTTCCACCTTGAAGCCTTTTCTCTACGGGATGGCGTTGGATGACGGCCTGATTCACTCCGAATCGCTGTTGCAGGACGTGCCTCGGCGCTATGGCGATTACCGCCCTGGCAACTTTTCCATGGGCTTTACCGGGGCGGTACCGGCCAGCACCGCGTTGTCCAGTTCGTTGAACCTGCCTGCGGTGCAACTGCTGGAAGCCTACGGGCCCAAGCGCTTTGCCGCACAGA
Organism: Pseudomonas sp. MF6751; assembly: GCF_016613265.1. NCBI lineage: Bacteria > Pseudomonadati > Pseudomonadota > Gammaproteobacteria > Pseudomonadales > Pseudomonadaceae > Pseudomonas > Pseudomonas sp. MF6751. The sequence goes on along the minus strand of NZ_JAENSV010000047.1, from coordinate 1,234 downwards.
TGCGCATCGGTGGCATGCCCTTGGCGTTGCCGGCATTGGCCGAGCCGAACCTGGCGCTGATCCTCGGCGGTGCGGGCAGTCGTCTGGAAGAACTGGTGAGTGGTTACAGCGCCCTGGCCCGTGATGGCAAGAGCGCCAGCCTGCGGTTACAGCCGGACGATACGCTCAGGGAGCGGCCGTTGCTGTCGCCCGGCGCCGCATGGATTGTGCGGCGCATCCTCAGCGGCCAGGCACGGCCCGACCGCGACCCGCGCGCCGAACTGGTCCAACGGCCGGTGCTGGCGTGGAAAACCGGCACCAGTTATGGCTTTCGCGATGCCTGGGCGATTGGCGTGGGCCCGCGTTATCTGATTGGCGTATGGATCGGCCGGCCCGATGGCACGCCGGTACCGGGGCAATTCGGCCTGGCGTCGGCAGCGCCGTTGATGTTGCAGGTGCATGACGTGCTGACCAACCGCGACAGCCAGCGCGGCATCAGTGCGCCAGTCAAACCGGTGCCTGCCAATATCGGCGTGGCAGCGATTTGTTGGCCGCTGGGCCAGCCCATGAGCCGCAGCGACCCCAATTGCCGCCGCCAGCGTTTTGCCTGGACCCTGGACAACACCACGCCGCCGACCTTGCAGGCATTGGATCAACCCTTGAGCGTGGGCTTGATGGAAAGCATCTGGGTTAACCCCAAGGGTTTGAGGGTCGATGCCCATTGCCCTGGCGCAACCCCCAAAAACATCGCGCTGTGGCCGGCGCCGCTGGAGCCCTGGTTGCCAAGGATTGAACGCCGTGAAGCACGCATTCCTGCGCCTGACCCGGATTGCCCTCCGCCGGCGCTGGCTGCGGCGTCGCCGTTGTCCATCGTGGGAGTGCGCGAGGGCGATCAATTGCGTCTGCCCGCTGCCAGTCAGCAAGCCTTGCGCCTGAAAATTTCCGCCCTGGGCGGCAGTGGCCGGCTTTGGTGGTTCCTCAATGGGGCGCCGTTGGGCGACAGCGCGAACCAGGACAGCATCAATGCCAGTTTTGAACGGCTGGGCCGCTATCAGCTCAGCGTATTGGATGAAGCCGGCCAAACCGCCAGGCTCGAGTTCAGCGTTGTCGACTGATCGTTCCCACGCGGAGTGAACTGACCCCACAAAGTTGGACGATTTTCTATCTATGCCTGAGCGGCCTGAATTCTGTATTCAACAGGACTCAGGCCGTTTAGCTTCAGTCTGATACGCGAGTGATTGTAATACTGGATGTA
>NZ_JAENSV010000046.1:0-39760 GCF_016613265.1 Pseudomonas sp. MF6751 | reverse complement strand
CAGAAGCTGTTTGGAGCTTCCTCGGATAGGCCTGATACATAGATGCAACCGGGTACCAATGTTTGAAAAGCGGGTTGACAGTGGAGGGCGAGTCCATACATAGGAGCGAGCTTGCTCGCGAAAAACGCAAAGACACCGCATTTTTTCAACATTGGCGCGTTATCGTTAGCGACCTTCGCGAGCAAGCTCGCTCCTACAGAGGATCGCCCTTGAAATATCGACTTGTATTTGCCCTGCTGTTCATCAGTGCCAGCGCGAGCGCAGCGCCGCCTACGCTGGAACCCCTGCTCAACAGCATCGCCGAACGCCTGGAGATTGCCGACCAGGTAGCACTGAGCAAATGGGACAGCCACAAACCCGTGGAGGACAAGAAGCGCGAGCAAGAGGTGATCGCCAGCGTCACTGCCCAGGCGCCGAGCTACAAGCTGGACCCGGCCGCTGCCGAGCAGTTTTTCGCCGCACAGATCGAAGCCAATAAACTGGTGCAATACACCCACCTGTCCGATTGGCAGTTCCAGGGCAAAGCTCCCGACGACCCGCGCCCGGACTTGGTCCAGCAGATCCGCCCGCAATTGGACGAGCTGCAAAAAAGGCTGCTGCAGCAGTTGGCCGACTTCACCCCACTGCGCACAGACCCCAAATGCCCCCAATGGCTGGCCGAGGCCGTGCACGAACCGCTGAATGATCCGCTGCGCCAACTGGCGATGATTCGCGCCACCGCCGAGCTGTGCATCTACAAAGGCTAGTGACTGCAAACCCAATTAAAAATGTGTGCAGCTGGCTTGCCTGCGATAGCGGTGTTGAATGCGCTACCGCTATCGCAGGCAAGCCAGCTCCCACACTGACTACGATTCGCCTCTAATCTTCACTAGCTGAACAACCTTCACAAAACCGCACTATATTGGTGCGATAGCCTGCACCCTTCTCAATTGCCCAGCCCATTTTGGTTCGAAACTTCCCGTTGAGGCTGGCAGAACGCCACAGTTTCGCGCCTGAACCCCTTATTTCAGGGCATTAGCGCTTCTTTTCGGAGCCTTGGTTTGGTTTTTGCATTTTCCTTGTATCAGCGTGTGCCTCAAGCCCGCGCCTTGCTCCAAAAGAGGTCCCGATGACCATCAGCGATGCACTGCACCGTTTGTTACTCGACAACCTGACCACCGCGACCATCCTGCTCAATGCCGACCTGCGCCTTGAGTACATGAACCCGGCGGCGGAGATGCTCCTGGCGATCAGCGGCCAGCGCAGCCATGGGCAGTTCATCAGCGAATTGTTCACCGAGTCGGCCGAAGCCTTGAGCTCGTTGCGCCAGGCCGTGGAGCAGGCACACCCGTTCACCAAGCGCGAAGCGATGCTCACCGCGCTCACCGGACAAACGTTGACCGTCGACTACGCCGTGACCCCGATCCTGAGTAATGGCGCGACCCTGCTGCTGCTCGAAGTCCACCCCCGCGACCGCCTGCTGCGCATCACCAAGGAGGAAGCGCAGCTGTCCAAGCAGGAAACCAGCAAGATGCTGGTGCGCGGCCTCGCCCACGAGATCAAGAACCCGTTGGGCGGCATTCGCGGCGCGGCACAGTTGCTGGCCCGTGAGCTGCCGGACGAGCACCTCAAGGACTACACCAACGTCATCATCGAAGAAGCCGACCGTCTGCGTAACCTGGTGGACCGTATGCTCGGCTCCAACAAGCTGCCGTCCTTGGCGATGACCAACGTGCATGAGGTGCTGGAGCGGGTCTGCCAATTGGTCGAGGCCGAAAGCCAAGGCTGCATCACCTTGGTGCGCGACTACGACCCAAGTATTCCCGACGTGTTGATCGACCGCGAACAGATGATCCAGGCGGTGCTCAACATCGTGCGCAACGCCATGCAGGCCATCAGCAGCCAGAATGAGCTACGCCTGGGCCGCATCAGCCTGCGCACCCGCGCCCTGCGCCAGTTCACCATCGGCCATGTGCGCCACCGCCTGGTGACCAAGGTCGAGATCATCGACAACGGCCCCGGCATTCCTGCGGAGCTGCAGGAAACCATCTTCTTTCCCATGGTCAGCGGCCGCCCGGACGGTACCGGGCTGGGCCTGGCCATCACCCAGAACATCATCAGCCAGCATCAGGGCCTGATCGAATGTGAGAGCCACCCTGGCCACACCACGTTCTCGATCTTCCTGCCATTGGAACAAGGAGCCCCCACGACATGAGCCGTAGTGAAACTGTCTGGATCGTCGATGACGACCGTTCTATCCGCTGGGTCCTCGAGAAAGCCTTGCAACAGGAAGGCATGACTACCCAGAGCTTCGACAGCGCCGACGGGGTGATGAGCCGCTTGGCACGCCAGCAGCCGGACGTGATCATTTCCGATATCCGCATGCCTGGGGCCAGTGGCCTGGACTTGCTGGCGCGCATTCGCGAGCAGCACCCGCGCCTGCCGGTAATCATCATGACTGCCCACTCGGACCTGGACAGCGCTGTCGCGTCCTACCAGGGCGGTGCCTTTGAATACCTGCCCAAACCATTCGATGTGGATGAAGCGGTGGCGCTGGTCAAGCGCGCCAACCAGCACGCCCAGGAACAACAGAACCAGGAAGCGCCGCCGACCCTGACCCGTACCCCGGAAATCATCGGGGAAGCGCCGGCGATGCAGGAAGTGTTTCGCGCCATCGGGCGCTTGAGCCATTCCAACATCACCGTGCTGATCAACGGCGAATCGGGGACCGGTAAAGAGCTGGTGGCCCATGCCCTGCACCGCCACAGCCCACGCGCGGCCTCGCCGTTTATCGCGCTGAACATGGCGGCGATCCCCAAGGACCTGATGGAGTCCGAACTGTTCGGCCATGAGAAAGGCGCATTCACCGGCGCGGCCAACCTGCGTCGCGGACGCTTTGAACAGGCGGACGGCGGCACACTGTTTCTCGATGAAATCGGCGACATGCCGGCCGATACCCAGACTCGCTTGCTACGCGTGCTGGCTGACGGCGAGTTCTACCGTGTGGGCGGGCATACGCCGGTCAAGGTGGATGTGCGCATCATCGCGGCCACCCACCAGAACCTGGAAACACTGGTGCATGCGGGTAAATTCCGTGAGGACTTGTTCCACCGCCTCAACGTGATCCGCATCCACATCCCGCGCATGTCAGACCGTCGCGAAGATATCCCCACCCTCGCCCGCCACTTCCTCAGCCGCGCCGCCCTGGAGCTGGCCGTCGAGCCCAAGCTGCTCAAAAGCGAGACCGAGGAATACCTCAAGAACCTGCCGTGGCCCGGCAACGTGCGCCAGCTGGAGAACACCTGCCGCTGGATCACCGTGATGGCCTCCGGGCGTGAAGTGCACATCAGCGACCTGCCGCCGGAGCTGCTGAGCCTGCCGCAGGACTCGGCTCCCGTGACCAACTGGGAACAGGCGCTGCGCCAATGGGCGGACCAGGCCTTGGCACGCGGCCAGTCGAACCTGCTGGACAGCGCCGTGCCGGCGTTCGAGCGGATCATGATCGAGACTGCCCTGAAGCACACTGCCGGCCGTCGTCGCGATGCGGCCGTGCTGCTGGGTTGGGGGCGCAATACCCTGACGCGCAAGATCAAGGAGTTGGGGATGAAGGTGGATGGTGGGGATGATGATGAGGGTGATGAGGCCTGAACCCCAAGACCGCTGAAGGTCTAGTGTGGGAGCCGGGCTTGCCCGCGATGGCGGTGTGTCAGTCACCCTGTATAGGGCTGACACGCCGTCATCGCAGGCAAGCCAGCTCCCACATTGGTTTTGTGCAATGCCTGCAGACTGTGCACCGCTTCAATGCACGATGAACCGGCATTGAGCACAGACCAGAAAACTCACATATCGCTTTCGCTACAAATTTCTTGGTAGCAGAAACAAACAAAGCCCCGTATTCCGGGGCTTTGCGCTTTTTGGCATTTTTTTTCCAGCAGCAATTGCAAGTTTTGGCACGCCCCCTGCAACAACCCCAGTACTACCCCAGTACTACCCAGTTTCGGGGACCTTGGTACAGGCAGGCCGAGAATCCCCTCTTTAACACCGAAGCCTTGGGCTTCACCCCGTTTTGGGAGCCCTGGTACAGGCAGGCCGGGAACTCCCTCTTTTATTGCTCTTGGAGATGGATCTCCAGCCGCCAGCGGCCATCGACCTCTGCACCGCTCCATTCCCCACGCAACGGCCGAGCCGCCACCAAGTTCAGTAGCAGGCCAGCGTCGGTCTTGCGTATGCGCCAATTCACGTCTTTGTCATTGACCTTGAGCTGCCCGCTGGCAGCCTTGCCCTGGGCGTCAAACAGCAACGCCACGGTGCCGTCGATATGCTCGCCGTGCAGCTTGGGCTCGTTGTTGAACCACACCACCAAACCATCCGCCGCAGGTTCTACCTGTTGCAGCTCCAGCGGCTCGGGGGTGGTCAAGCGACCGATCATCAAGCCAATCATCAAGCCGACAATCGCCAATGAGCCCAACACCCTCGGCAATAGCTTCGGTCTCGGGTCGTCTTCAGGGGTAGAATGCAGCGCATCTTTGCCTTCGGAGCCGTGCATGTTTCACGTCATCCTTTTTCAACCAGAAATTCCGCCGAATACCGGCAACGTTATCAGGCTGTGCGCCAACAGTGGCTGCCACCTGCATTTGATCGAGCCGTTGGGCTTTGACATGGACGACAAGCGCCTGCGCCGTGCCGGGCTGGACTACCACGAGTACGCCACCCTCAAGCGCCATGCCGACCTCGCCAGTTGCCTGGAGAGCCTGGGCCACCCACGGCTGTTCGCGTTCACCACCAAGGGCTCGCGGCCGTTTCATGATGCCAGCTTTGCCGAGGGCGACGCGTTCCTGTTCGGCCCGGAGAGCCGAGGCCTGCCGGCCGAGGTGCTTGACGCATTGCCCGATGGCCATCGCCTGCGCTTGCCGATGCGTGAAGGCTGCCGCAGCCTGAACCTGTCGAACACCGTAGCCGTTGCCGTCTATGAAGGCTGGCGCCAACTGGGCTTTAAATAACACCGCATAACAAATGTGGGAGCGGGCTTGTGTGGGAGCCGGGCTTGCCCGCGATGCAGGCACCTCGGTGTGTCAGTCACACCGCAGTGATGCTATCGCAGGCAAGCCAGCTCCCACACAAGCCCGCTCCCACATTTTAGAACAGCATCGCTCAGCAAATTACTGAACGGTTGGCGCGCCTTCCTGTTGCATGCGCTGCAGCTCTTGGGCGTACAGGGCATCGAAGTTCACCGGGGCCAGCATCAGGGCCGGGAACGAACCACGGGTGACCAGGCTGTCCAGGGTCTCACGGGCATACGGGAACAGGATGTTCGGGCAGAACGCACCCAGGGTGTGGCTCATGGACGCTTCGTCCAGGCCCTGGATCAGGAAGATACCGGCTTGTTGCACTTCAGCGATGAAAGCGACTTCTTCACCATTCTTGACGGTGACCGACAGGGTCAGCACGACTTCGTGGAAGTCACCTTCCAGGGATTTCTGACGGGTGTTCAGGTCCAGCGCAACGCTTGGGGTCCACTCCTGACGGAAGATGGCCGGGCTTTTTGGCGCTTCGAACGACAGGTCACGCACGTAGATCCGCTGCAGCGAAAACTGTGGGCCTTGAGCTTCTGCTGCTTCGGTGTTCTGTTGATCAGTCATCGCAGATCCTTCTTTATCTTGGGTTCTTAAGGGTTTAGACGTCAGGCGGACAGCAGCGCATCAAGTTTACCGGCGCGCTCCAGAGCGAACAGGTCGTCGCAACCACCGATATGCCGGGTGCCGATCCAGATCTGCGGGACCGACGTGCGGCCAGCCTTCTGGGCCATTTCGGCGCGCACCTGGGGCTTGCCATCGACCTTGATCTCTTCAAAGGCAACACCCTTTTTCTCAAGCAAGGCCTTGGCCCGCATGCAGTAAGGGCACCAATCGCTGGAATACACGACAACCTGGCTCATATCACTTCACCAACGGCAGGTTATCGCCACGCCAGCTGCTGATACCACCCGACAGCTTGGCGGCGGTGAAGCCAGACTTGAGCATCTCACGGGCGTGGGTGCCGGAGTGCTGGCCCTGGGCATCGACCAGGATGATGGTCTTGGCCTTGTGCTTTTCCAGTTCGCCCAGACGCGCAATCAGCTTGTCCTGGGGAATGTTCAGGGCGCCAACGATATGGCCGGCGGCATAATCCTTGGCCGGGCGAATATCGACGACGACGGCCTCATCCTTGTTGACCAGCGCGGTCAGCTCCGACGTGCTCAGGCTGCGACCACCGCGGCTCAGTTCGTGAGCGATCAGCAGCGCCAGCAGGATGACGAAGGCGCCCACAAGCAGGTAGTGGGCAGTGGCAAATGCAATCAGGTGATCAACCATCAAGGAGGTTCCAGGGCGTTAAAATGGCGGTAAGTATACACAGCCGCCAGGGGGGGCCAACCCCCGTAAAGCGGTGACGTGGTTGGAACTTCGCTTTAAACTGCCACTCCCTTTTCAATTGTCTTCCTTTATTAGCGCCGCGAGAGGATCTATGACTACCACGCCTAAACCTTTGGTCCTGATAATTCTCGATGGCTTCGGACACAGTGAAAGCCACCACGACAACGCAGTGTACTCGGCCAACAAGCCAGTACTGGACCGCCTGACCGCCACCGTGCCCAACGGCCTGATCTCAGGTTCCGGCATGGACGTGGGCCTGCCGGACGGCCAGATGGGCAACTCGGAAGTCGGCCACATGAACCTCGGTGCCGGACGAGTGGTGTACCAGGACTTCACTCGTGTCACCAAGGCGATCCGCGATGGCGAGTTCTTCGAAAACCCGACCATCTGCGCGGCGGTCGATAAAGCCGTTTCCGCCGGCAAGGCCGTGCACTTCATGGGCCTGTTGTCGGACGGCGGCGTACACAGCCATCAGGATCACTTGGTCGCCATGGCCGAACTGGCGTTCAAGCGTGGCGCTGACAAAATCTATCTGCACGCCTTCCTCGACGGCCGCGACACGCCACCTAAAAGCGCGCAATCCTCCATCGAACTGCTGGATACCACCTTCGCCGCCCTGGGCAAGGGCCGTATTGCCAGCCTGGTGGGCCGTTACTTCGCCATGGACCGCGACAACCGCTGGGACCGTGTCGCCCAGGCCTACAACCTGATAGTAGACGGCCAGGCCGAATTCAACGCGGCCACCGCCCAGGAAGGCCTGGAAGCGGCCTACGCCCGCGGTGAAAGCGATGAATTCGTCAAAGCCACCACCATCGGCGAGCCGGTGAAGGTCGAAGACGGCGACGCCGTGGTGTTCATGAACTTCCGCGCCGACCGCGCCCGTGAGCTGAGCCATGTGTTCGTCGATGAAGGCTTCAAGGACTTCGAACGCGCGCGCCAGCCGAAGGTCGAGTTCGTCATGCTCACCCAATACGCCGCCAACATCCCGGCCCCGTCGGCGTTCGCCCCGGGCAGCCTGGAGAACGTGCTGGGCGACTACCTGGCCAAGAACGGCAAGACCCAACTGCGCATCGCCGAAACCGAGAAATACGCCCACGTGACGTTCTTCTTCTCCGGTGGCCGCGAGGAGCCGTTCCCCGGCGAAGAGCGCATCCTGATCCCGTCGCCAAAAGTCGCTACCTACGACTTGCAGCCGGAAATGAGCGCACCGGAAGTCACCGACAAGATCGTCGACGCCATTGATCACCAGCGTTATGACGTGATCGTCGTCAACTACGCCAACGGCGACATGGTTGGCCACAGCGGCAACCTGGAAGCGGCGGTCAAGGCCGTGGAATGCCTGGATAAATGTGTTGGTCGCATCGTCGACGCGCTGGAAAAAGTCGGCGGCGAAGCGCTGATCACCGCCGACCATGGCAACTGCGAACAGATGTCCGACGAATCCACCGGCCAGGCGCACACCGCGCACACCACCGAACCGGTACCGTTCATCTATGTCGGCAAACGTGACCTGAAAGTGCGTGAAGGTGGCGTGCTGGCGGATGTGGCGCCGACCATGCTCAAGCTGATGGGGCTGGAGCAGCCGAAGGAGATGACCGGGACCTCGATCCTGGTCTGATCCAAAGTACGCCACAAAACAGTGTGGGAGCGGGCTTGCCCGCGATAGCGGCTAATCAGTCGACATCTATGTCGCTGACCCACCGCAATCGCGGGCAAGCCCGCTCCCACATTGGTTTGTGGTGTTTGATAGATGTCTTTTCGCCATACCAGCACCACTCGGCACCTATCTTGCCCACCAGCCCCAATTGGGCGTTTTTTTTGCAGCGCTTGGCGGGCATACTAGGCCGTCCTTTTCCCCTGGTGTCGCCCGCCTCTATGCTTCGCGCCTTGATAACCCTTGCTCTTGTCTGCCTGCTCCAACCGGCGTTTGCCGATGAGCGCGCACAAACCCAACAACAGTTGGACGCTACGCGTCAGGACATTACCGAGCTGAAAAAGCTGCTCGGCAAGCTCCAGGAAGAAAAATCCGGGGTGCAGAAAGACCTGCGCGGCACGGAAACCGAAATGGGCAAGCTGGAGAAGCAGGTCCAGGAGCTGCAAAAAGAACTAAAGAAGAGCGAGTCGGAACTGGAGCGACTCGACGCTGAGAAAAAAAAACTCCAGAGCGCACGCGTTGAACAGCAACGCCTGATCGCGATCCAGGCCCGTGCCGCGTACCAGAGCGGCCGCCAGGAGTACCTCAAGCTGCTGCTCAACCAGCAGAACCCGGAAAAATTCGCCCGTACCCTCACCTATTACGACTACCTGAGCCAGGCGCGCCTGGCGCAATTGAAGGGGTTTAACGAAACCCTGCGCCAATTGGCCAATGTCGAGCAGGAAATCGCTGACCAGCAATCGCAGCTGCTCGACCAGAAAACCGCCCTCGACACCCAGCGCGACCAGCTCGATAAAGTACGCAAGGAACGCCAGCAGGCCCTGGCCAAGCTCAACAGCGACGTAAAAGCCCGCGACGCCAAGTTGCAGGCCCGCGAGCAAGACCAGGCCGACCTGGCCAAAGTCCTCAAGACCATTGAAGAAACCCTGGCCCGCCAGGCACGCGAGGCCGAAGAAGCGCGGCAAAAAGCGCTGATCGCCCAGCAGGAAGCCGAAAAAAAGCGTCAGCGTGAGGCCGAACTGGCTGCCACCACCGACGCTCCGGCCCCGCGCAAACCGGCGCGTGCAGCGCCTGGCCCGTTGGTTTCCAGCAGCGGCGAGTCGTTCGGCGGCCCTTTTGCTTCCGCACGAGGCAAACTTCCATGGCCGGTTGATGGTCGATTACTGGCACGCTTTGGGGAAACCCGTGGCGATGACACCCGCGCCAAGTGGGATGGCGTGATGATCAGCGCCTCTGCCGGCAGCCAGGTCCACGCGGTGCACGGTGGGCGCGTGGTGTTCGCCGATTGGTTGCGGGGCGCCGGCTTGCTGGTGATTCTTGACCACGGCAATGGCTATTTGAGCCTTTACGGCCACAATCAGACATTACTCAAGTCGGCAGGTGATGTTGTAAAAGCCGGTGAATCCATCTCCACTGTCGGTAACAGTGGCGGCCAGGACACCCCGGCGCTGTACTTCGCTATTCGTCAGCAGGGCCGCCCGAGCGACCCTGCACAATGGTGCCGGTCCCAAGGATAGGGTCGCATCTACATTAGGAGTTCGTTCGACATGCTGCATTTGTCCCGCCTCACTTCGCTGGCCCTGACGATCGCCCTGGTGATCGGCGCGCCTCTGGCTTTTGCCGACCAGGCCGCACCGGCTGCACCTGCCATGGCTGCGACGACCAAGGCGCCATTGCCGCTGGACGAGCTGCGCACCTTTGCCGAGGTCATGGACCGGATCAAGGCAGCGTATGTCGAACCCGTAGACGACAAGGCCCTGCTGGAAAATGCCATCAAGGGCATGCTCAGCAACCTCGACCCGCACTCCGCCTACCTGGGCCCGGAAGATTTCGCAGAGCTGCAGGAAAGCACCAGCGGTGAGTTCGGCGGCCTGGGCATCGAAGTGGGCTCCGAAGACGGCCAGATCAAAGTGGTCTCGCCTATCGACGACACCCCGGCGTCCAAGGCCGGCATCCAGGCCGGCGACCTGATCGTGAAGATCAACGGCCAGCCGACCCGTGGCCAGACCATGACCGAAGCCGTCGACAAGATGCGCGGCAAGCTCGGCCAGAAGATCACCCTGACCCTGGTACGCGACGGCGGCAACCCGTTTGACGTGACCCTGGCCCGTGCAACCATCACGGTCAAGAGCGTGAAAAGCCAGTTGCTGGAGTCGGGCTACGGCTACATCCGCATCACCCAGTTCCAGGTCAAGACCGGCGACGAAGTGGCCAAGGCCCTGGCCAAGCTGCGCAAGGACAACGGCAAGAAGCTCAACGGCATCGTGCTTGACCTGCGCAACAACCCAGGCGGCGTGTTGCAGTCGGCGGTCGAGGTGGTCGACCACTTCGTCACCAAGGGCCTGATCGTCTACACCAAGGGCCGTATCGCCAACTCCGAGTTGCGCTTCTCGGCCACCGGCAACGACCTCAGCGAGAACGTGCCACTGGCGGTATTGATCAACGGCGGCAGTGCCTCGGCCTCGGAAATCGTCGCCGGCGCCCTGCAAGACCTCAAGCGCGGCGTGCTGATGGGCACCACCAGCTTCGGCAAAGGCTCGGTGCAGACCGTATTGCCGCTGAACAACGAGCGTGCGCTGAAGATCACCACGGCGCTGTATTACACGCCGAACGGCCGCTCGATCCAGGCCCAGGGCATCGTGCCGGACATCGAAGTACGCCGCGCCAAGATCACCAACGAGATCGATGGCGAATACTACAAAGAGGCCGACCTGCAAGGCCACCTGGGCAATGGCAACGGCGGTGCCGACCAGCCAACCGGCAGCCGCGCCAAGGCCAAGCCGATGCCGCAGGACGATGACTACCAACTGGCCCAGGCACTCAGCCTGCTCAAGGGCTTGAGCATCACCCGCAGCCGTTGATCATGCGTCTTGCCCTGATCTTCGCTGTGCTGTGCAGCCTGGCAGGGGTCGCTCAAGCGGCCACTGCCAGCGAACCGCACAAAGCCTACCTGACGCTTATCATCGACGACCTGGGGCAAAACCTGCCTCGGGATCGCCGCGTGCTTGCGCTACCCGGCCCGGTGACCGCCGCCATCATGCCGGACACGCCCCACGCCACCGAATTTGCCCGTGAGGCCCACAAGGCTGGCAAGATCGTGATCCTGCACATGCCCATGGACCCAGCCACCGGCCCCTTCGCCTGGCACCCGGAGCTGTCCATCGAAGAACTGGGCAAGCGCCTGGACGCGGCATTTGAAGCCGTGCCCTACACCGCCGGTATCAACAACCACATGGGCAGCCGCATGACCGCACAACCGGTAGCGATGGCCTGGCTGATGGGTGAGCTGCAACGGCGTCACAAGTTCTTCGTCGACAGCCGCACCAGCGCGCAAACCGTCGCCGCCGCCGAGGCACAGAAGATCGGTTTGGCGCATGTGTCGCGGGATGTATTTCTCGACGACGAACGCACCGAGGCGGCGATTACCACGCAACTGCAGACCGCGATCAAACTGGCGCATAAACAGGGTTCGGCAGTCATGATCGGGCATCCTTACCCACAGACGCTGGCGGTGCTGGAGCGCGAGTTGCCCAAGCTCAAGGCGCAGGGCGTGGAGTGGATCGATATCAAGTTGATGATCAGCGTGCGCAGTAATCGGGCGATGAGTGCCCACGGCAAAAACGGCATCTATCGCTGACAGTCACTGTGGCGAGGGAGCTTGCTCCCGCTGGAGTGCGAAGCGCTCCCACGATTTTAGGGCCGCTACGCAGCCCAGCGGGAGCAAGCTCCCTCGCCACAACAGCTCACTTACAGATATTGCGCCATGATTTCGTCTATACGGCCGCTGTTGCGTAACTCATCCAATGCGGCCTGGTGCCTGGCCACCACCTCATCCGGCACGTCCTTGTTCAACGCCAGGTAAAGCTGCGCACTGTTGAAGCGCAATACCGTCTTGAGCCCGTTCACTCCCACCTGCCGCGCCAGGTAACGCCCAGCAGGATCGCCAGTGGCCCAAAGGTCGATCTGGCCTTCCATAAGCTTTTGCGCATTATCCTGGTCACGCAGGGCGACCATCGGCTTGAGCCCCTGCTTGTCCAGGCTTTCGGCAATGGCATCGCCTTTGTAGGCGCCAATCTTGTAACGGCGCGCTTGCTCCAGATTTTCCAACTCGATCTTGCTGTCTGCCTTGGCCAGCAACACCCAATCGTCCGGGCCGATAGGGCCGACCCATTTGAACAAGGCTTCACGATCTGGCAACCGCGCCATCACAAACACGCCGTAACCTGGCTGTTCCAGGGCGAGCTTGTAGATTCGCTCCCAAGGAAAACGCAGAGTGAGGTTGTAGGAAATGCCAGCGCGCTTGAAGGTTTCGCGCATAATGTCCACGGCGATGCCTTCGATGTTCTCGTCCTTGGCGAAGTTCTTGCCGTTTTTCGCCATGTTGTAGGGCGGAAAATTTTCCGTCAGCAACACCAGGGAGGCGTCAGACGGTTGTTCGGCGTGTGCCGTAGCCACCATGAGCATGGAGGAACTGGCAAGGGCGAGCAGCAGGTGTTTGAACATGAAGGCTACCGGAATCCATGGCAAGCGCAGAGAGTGCCGCGAGCCTGCCATGGTGTCCAGCAGCGTTTAGCGCACGACGATACCGCGCGCCGCCATGTAGGCCTTGGCCTCGGGCACGGTGTATTCGCCAAAGTGGAAAATACTCGCCGCCAGCACCGCGCTGGCGTGGCCTTCAAGCACGCCATCGGCCAGGTGTTGCAGGTTGCCAACCCCACCCGACGCGATCACTGGAATGCCCAGGGCATCGCTGATGGCGCGGGTGACGCCCAGGTCGAAGCCGTTTTTCATGCCGTCCTGGTCCATGCTGGTCAGCAGGATCTCACCGGCGCCCAGGCCTTCCATCTTCATCGCCCACTCCACCGCGTCCAGCCCGGTAGGCTTGCGCCCGCCGTGGGTGAAGATCTCCCAGCGCGGGGTTTCGCCCGGGCCGGAGACCTTCTTGGCGTCGATAGCCACCACGATACATTGCGAGCCGAAGTGTTGTGCGGCTTCGCCGACAAACTCGGGGTTGAACACGGCGGCGGTGTTGATCGAGACCTTGTCCGCACCGGCATTGAGCAGGTTGCGGATGTCTTGCACGGTGCGCACGCCGCCACCCACGGTCAGCGGGATAAACACCTGGCTGGCCATGCGCTCGACGGTATGCAGCGTGGTATCGCGGCCATCGACGCTGGCGGTGATGTCGAGAAAGGTAATCTCGTCGGCACCTTGCTCATCGTATCGACGGGCAATTTCCACCGGGTCGCCGGCGTCACGGATGTTCTCGAACTTGACGCCCTTGACCACGCGACCGTTGTCGACGTCCAGGCAAGGGATGATGCGTTTGGCCAGCGCCATGGTCAGTCCTCAGCCGTTGTAGGCGTCGCAGTAAGCCTGGGCTTCGGCGACGTCCAGAGTGCCTTCATAGATCGCACGGCCGGTGATGGCGCCGATGATCCCGGGCGCCTTGGCGTCCAGCAGCGACTTGATATCGCCCAGGTTGTGGATGCCGCCGGAAGCGATCACCGGAATCTTGGTGGCCGCTGCCAGGGCTGCGGTGAAAGGTACGTTGCAGCCCTGCATCATGCCGTCTTTGGCGATGTCGGTATAAACGATGGCGGACACGCCGTCGGCTTCGAACTGCTTGGCCAGGTCGATCACTTGCACGGTGCTGATTTCAGCCCAGCCGTCGGTGGCGACGAAGCCGTCCTTGGCATCCAGGCCGACGATCACCTTGCCAGGGAACGCGCGGCAGGCTTCGGCGACGAAGGCTGGGTCTTTCACGGCCTTGGTGCCGATGATCACGTAGCTCACGCCCGCTTTCACGTAGTGCTCGATGGTTTCCAGGGAGCGGATACCGCCGCCGATCTGGATCGGCAGGGTCGGGTAGCGCTTGGCGATGGCGGTGACCACCTCGCCATTGACCGGCTGGCCTTCGAAGGCGCCGTTCAGGTCCACCAGATGCAGACGACGGCAGCCCCCTTCTACCCATTTGGCAGCCATGCTCACCGGGTCATCGGAGAACACGGTGGAATCTTCCATGCGGCCTTGGCGCAAGCGGACACAAGCGCCGTCCTTGAGATCGATAGCGGGGATAATCAGCATCTGGCAAACCTTATTCGATATTCAGCAATGCTTGGGAAATCAGGGTTTCTCAAGCGACCACAAGTCGCTTTCGATGCTTTCGAACCTTTCTTTAAGGAGCGTCTGCGTGTCGAAAATCGCCCTGTTGTAATAATGCGGCGCCACTTCGGTGGTGAACAGCTCAAGAATTTCGGCGACCTCGAACGAGCCCAGCTTGAGCTCGAAGCGGTCCTCCATGAAACGCTTGATCTTGTCGGTAGCCTCACGCTCCTGCTCGGGCGCGAGGTTCAAGATCGGCTGCTTCAGTTTCCTGGCCATTTACCAGCGACCATCCCACGCGGCGAAGTTCTGCAGCAATTGCAGGCCATGGGTATGGCTCTTCTCCGGGTGAAACTGCACGGCAAAGCGCGAACCATCGGCCAGCGCGGCGGCAAAATCGACGCCGTAATGCCCGCCACCCACCACCTGGCGCGGGTTACCGGCGGCGATATAGTAGCTGTGCACGAAGTAGAAACGCGCCATGTCCGGGATGTCGTGCCACAGCGGGTGGTCGACGGTGCGGCGCACTTCGTTCCAGCCCATGTGCGGGACTTTGAGGTGCTCGCCATCTTCATGCAGGTCTTTGCCGAAGAACTTCACCTGCCCTGGAAACAGGCCAATGCAGTCGACACCGCCGTTCTCTTCACTGCTGTCGAGCAAGGCTTGCATCCCCACGCAGATACCGAGGAAGGGGCGGTCCTGGCTGACTTCGCGCACCAGGCTATCAAAGCCCAGGCGACGGATCTCGGCCATGCAATCGCGAATCGCACCGACGCCGGGGAACACCACACGGTCGGCTTCGCGAATCACGTTGGCATCGCTGGTGATCAGCACCTTGCCAGCGCCTACATGCTCAAGGGCCTTGGCCACCGAGTGCAGGTTACCCATGCCGTAATCGATAACCGCGACCGTCTGCATTACAGGACGCCCTTGGTCGACGGCATTTGCCCGCCCATGCGCTCATCGACTTCCACGGCCATGCGCAGTGCGCGGCCGAAAGCCTTGAACACGGTTTCGATCTGGTGGTGAGTGTTGGTGCCGCGCAGATTGTCGATGTGCAGGCTGACCAGTGCGTGGTTGACAAAGCCCTGGAAGAATTCCTGGAACAGGTCGACGTCAAAGCCACGGCCCACGTTAGCGCGGGTGTACGGCACGTGCATCTGCAAACCCGGGCGACCGGAGAAGTCGATGACCACACGGGACAGCGCTTCATCCAACGGGACATAGGCATGGCCGTAGCGACGGATGCCTTTTTTGTCGCCGATGGCCTTGGCAAACGCCTGGCCGAGGGTGATGCCCACGTCTTCCACCATGTGGTGGTCGTCGATATGCAGGTCGCCTTTGCCGACGATATCCAGGTCGATCAGCCCGTGACGGGCGATCTGGTCCAGCATGTGCTCAAGAAAAGGTACACCGATATCAAATCGGGCCTTTCCGGTGCCATCCAGGTTGATCGAGGCTTTGATCTGGGTTTCCAGAGTGTCGCGCTCGACAGATGCCTTACGTTCGGCCATCACCAGCTCCGCAAAATCATTGGGCGAAAAAGGCAGCCATTATAGGGGCGCAGGCGCTAAACAGAAACAACGAAGGGGATAAGACTGACGAGTTGGAGCGAGGAATGTCGGGGATAGACATGTGCATACATGTGAGCATGGGCTTATGTGGGAGCTGGCTTGCCTGCGATGCAGACACCTCGGGGTATCAGTTA
Organism: Pseudomonas sp. MF6751; assembly: GCF_016613265.1. NCBI lineage: Bacteria > Pseudomonadati > Pseudomonadota > Gammaproteobacteria > Pseudomonadales > Pseudomonadaceae > Pseudomonas > Pseudomonas sp. MF6751. The sequence goes on along the minus strand of NZ_JAENSV010000046.1, from coordinate 23,904 downwards.
CACCGCAGTGATGCTATCGCAGGCAAGCCAGCTCCCACACAAGCCCGGCCCCACAGGAGCCGGGCCCACCCTTATTGCGGTGTCAGTGGAACAGTACCGCCGTCTTCTGCAGGGTCACCCACACACCCCACGCCAACGGAATACCCACTACCAGCCACGCGGCAATCGCCAGCGGCTTGCTGGCGGCGGAGGCCTTCCATTCCAGCACGGTGCTCGCATCAGCACCTTTGTCATGGCCCAGCGCCTGTTCGGCGGCAAGTTCCGCGTCGGTCATGAAGTACTTGTCGGCCACCGGGCGCACCAGCAGGTTGCAGATGAAGCCCAGCACCAGCAGGCCGGCCAGGATGTACAAGGTGATGTCGTAGGCCGCGGCGCGTTCAACGCCAATGCTCAACTGGTATTCACGCAGGTAGTTCACCAACACCGGGCCCAACACGCCCGCAGCGGCCCAGGCGGTCAACAGGCGACCGTGGATCGCGCCAACCATCTGAGTGCCGAACAGGTCCGCCAGGTAGGCCGGAACCGTGGCAAAACCACCGCCGTACATCGACAGGATGATGCAGAACGCAGCCACGAACAGCGCCACGTTACCCAGGTGCCCCAGGTTCGGGATCAACGCATAGAGGGCAAAGCCGAGTGCGAAGAACACAAAATAGGTGTTTTTACGCCCCAGGTAGTCGGAGAACGACGCCCAGAAGAACCGTCCACCGATGTTGAACAGGCTCAACAGGCCGGTAAAACCAGCGGCAATGGCTGCAATGGAGGCCAACTGGCCCGCATCCAATTGACCAAATGGCACATCGACGCCCAGGAGTTTGCCGCCAAATACTTCCTGTAGCAGCGGCGAAGCCATGCCCAGAATACCGATACCGGCCGACACGTTCAGGCACAGCACCAGCCATACCAGGCGGAACTGCGGGGTTTTCCACGCGACATTCACATGCACATGGCGGTGAGTGATCATCGCATTGCTGGCTTTTTTCGCCGGAGCAGTCCAACCCTCAGGCTTCCAGCCGGTTGGCGGCACACGATACAGCAGTGCGCCACCGATCATGAACACGAAGTAAATCGCCGCCATGACCACAAAGCTCTGCCATACACCGACGCTGGTCGGTGAAGAGAAATGGCCCATCAGCGCCGCGGCCAAAGGTGCACCCACCATCGCGCCGCCGCCAAAGCCCATGATCGCCATGCCAGTGGCCATGCCGCGCTTGTCCGGGAACCACTTGATCAAGGTCGAGACGGGCGAGATATAGCCCAGGCCCAGGCCAATACCGCCAATGACCCCGGAGCCGATCCACATCAGCCAGATCTGGTGGGTATAGATACCCAAGGCCGAGATCAGCAGGCCACCACACCAGCACAGCGCCGAGACAACACCAGCCTTACGCGGCCCGGCGTGTTCCAGCCAACCGCCCCAGATCGCTGCGGAGCAGCCCAGGAAGATGAAGAACAGGGTGTAGATCCAGCCCAGCATGGAGATGGGCCAGTCGCATTGGGACGAAAAGACTTGGGCGATAAAGCTCATGTCCGGCGCGCAGGCCACCGGCGCGGTGATACCCAGCGCCTTGGACAAGGGCAGCCAGAACACCGAGAAGCCGTAGGCCATGCCGATGCACAAGTGGATGGCCAGTGCGGCCGGTGGAACCAGCCAGCGGTTGAAGCCCGGCTTGGCGATGATGCGCTCCTTGGACAGGAACGCAGGCTGTGCGGCGGCATTGCCGGCCACAGTGCTAGTGCTCATGGTGTTTCCCCCAGTTATTGGTATGCGTCCGTCAGGCGCTCTCTCCCTCGGCCTTGCACGCAAAGCGTGGCCGTTTTGTTGAGTGAAGCTCCCTTTTAGGCGCGACGTTAAGTCGCAGAAGGCGGACGAACGTGCAGAGATTAGCACCAGTGGATGACGGAAAAATCAAACTGCCACTACCTTTTTTCGATTATCTGTATTTTCTTGACGTCAAAATCCCATTTCCGCACCGGTGGATACAATGTAACGATCCGTGAACTGACGCCGGCCTTCGGGCGTTATACTCTGCGGCTAAATTTTGAAATCGACATACAAGGACTCGCCCATGAAAGCGTTCGGCAAAATCCTGGGTCTGGTACTTCTCGGGCTGTTGCTGATCATTGTGGCGCTCGGCTTTGCCCTGACCCACCTTTTCGATCCCAACGACTACAAAGAAGAAATTCGCCAGATAGCCCGCGACAAGGCCCACATCGAGCTGACGCTCAATGGCGATATCGGCTGGAGCCTGTTCCCCTGGCTGGGCGTGGAGCTTCATGAAGCCAGTGTCGCGACCCTGACCGCACCGACTCAACCGTTTGCCGACTTGCAGATGCTCGGCCTCTCGGTGCGCGTACTGCCACTGCTGCGCCGCGAAGTACAAATGAGCGATGTGCGTGTCGAGGGCTTGAACCTGCGCCTGAACCGCGACAAACAAGGTCACGGCAACTGGGAAGACATCGGCAAGAACCTGCCCGACGAAACCGCCGGTGCCCCCGCTCCCGCGCCGGTCGAACCGGTGACTGAAACCAAGCCGGAAAAACCTCCGCAGCCGATCCGCCTGGACATCGACAGCCTGACCATCAACAACGCCCGCGTTGAATACACCGATGAACAGACCGGCAAGCAATTGAGTGCCGAAAGTATCCAGTTGAGTGCCGGTGCCATCCACGAAGGCGCCAGCATCCCGCTGAAACTCACCGCATTCCTGGGCAGCAACCAGCCGCTGATGCGGGTCAAGACTGAGCTGAACGGCAACTTGCGCATCCAGCGCGCGCTCAAGCGTTATCAGTTCGAAGACATGCGCTTGAGTGGCGAAGCCACCGGTGAGCCGTTGCAAGGCAAGACCGTGAGCTTCTCCACCCAGGGCCAACTGCTGGTGGACCTGGCGGCCAACGTCGCCGAATGGACCAACCTGAAACTGGCGGCCAACCAACTGCGCGCCCTGGGCGAACTGAAGGCCAATGACCTGGACAAAACCCCGCAGATCAGCGGCGCCCTGTCGGTTGCCCAGTTTGACCTGGCCAAGTTTCTTGAGAGCGTCGGCCACCCACTGCCTGCCATGGCTCCAGGCAGCCTGAGCAAGGTCGAACTGGTGAGCCGCCTCAAGGGCACGCCCACCAGCGTCGCCCTGGAAGACTTAAACCTGAAGCTCGATGCCAGCACCTTCACCGGCCGCGTCGCTGTGGATGATTTCGCCAAGCAGTCACTGCGTGTGCAGCTCAAGGGCGATACCTTCAATGCCGACAATTACCTGCCGGCCAAATCCGAAGCCGCCAAAGGCGCAACCGCCGCACGCCAGGCCGAAGTACAGAGCAGCGAAGCCGGCGCCATGGCGGCAGGCGGCAGTACACCATTGCCGGAGGCGCCAACCAAAGGTGCCTGGAGCAACGACAAACTGCTGCCGCTAACGCGCCTGCGCAGCCTGGACGTGAATGCAGACCTGGCCTTTGGCGAACTGACCCTGAGCCAGTTGCCCATTCAGAACGCGGTGCTCAAAGCCTCTGGCATTGACGGGCAACTCAAGCTCGACACCCTTAGCGGCGGTCTCTACAACGGCACGTTCCAGGCCAACGGCACACTCGACGTACGCCAGGACACGCCAGTGCTGGCCCTGCAAAGCCACATCAAGCAGGTGCCCGTTGAGCGCATCCTGCAGGCCCAAGGGAAAAACCCGCCGGTCAAAGGCCAACTCACCCTCGACAGTAACCTCAACGGCCGTGGCAATAGCCAGAAGGCCTTGATCGACAGCCTCAACGGCACCACCAGCATCGTGATCAACAACGGTGTGCTGCTCAATGCCAACATCGAGCAGCAACTGTGCACCGGCATCGCCCTGCTCAACCGCAAGACCCTGAGCGCCACACCAGGCGGCAAGGACACGCCCTTCCAGGAACTGCGCGGCAACCTCACGTTCCGTAACGGCGTGGCCAGCAACCCCGACCTGAAAGTACGTATCCCTGGCCTGACGCTCAACGGCAACGGTGATGTGGATTTACGCGTGCTGGGCATGGACTACCGCGTCGGCATCATCGTCGAAGGCGACAAGCGCGACGTGCCGGACCCAGCCTGCCAGGTCGGCGCCAACTTCCAGGGCATTGAGGTGCCCCTGCGCTGCCGAGGCCCGCTTGAGCTGGGCGCCAAGGCCTGCCGCCTGGACAAGGACGGGCTGGGCCAGGTCGCCCTCAAGGCGGCCGGCAATCGCCTGAACGAGAAGCTGGAAGAGAAGCTCGACAAGGTTAACCCCAAGCTCAAAGACGCATTGAAAGGCCTGTTCAACCGATGAGAAACGAGCAGTTTTCACAAGCGGTGCTGGACTGGTACGACCGCCATGGCCGCCACGACCTGCCTTGGCAACAGGGCATCACCCCTTACCGGGTGTGGGTGTCGGAGATCATGCTGCAACAGACCCAGGTGAGCACCGTGCTCAATTACTTTGACCGGTTTATGGCGTCCCTGCCGACGGTAGAAGCCCTGGCCGCCGCGCCGGAAGATGAAGTGCTGCACCTGTGGACGGGCCTGGGCTACTACACACGGGCGCGCAACCTGCAGAAGACCGCCAGGATCGTGGTGGCCGAACACGGCGGCGAATTCCCCCGCGACGTGGAAAAGCTCACCGAGCTGCCGGGCATCGGCCTGTCCACCGCTGGCGCGATTGCCAGCCTGAGCATGGGCCTGCGCGCGCCGATCCTCGACGGCAACGTCAAACGCGTGCTGGCGCGCTTTACCGCGCAAGAGGGTTACCCGGGCGAGCCCAAGGTTGCCAAACAGCTGTGGGCCACCGCAGAGCGCTTCACGCCCTTTGAGCGCGTCAACGCCTACACCCAGGCCATGATGGACATGGGCGCTACCCTGTGCACCCGCAGCAAACCCAGTTGCCTGCTGTGCCCGCTGGAAAAAGGCTGCGAAGCCCACATGCTGGGCCTGGAAACACGCTACCCGATCCCGAAGCCGCGCAAGACCATCCCGCAAAAGCGCACGCTGATGCCCATGCTGGCCAACGCCGAGGGCGCGATCCTGCTTTACCGTCGCCCGTCTACGGGTTTGTGGGGCGGCTTGTGGAGCTTGCCGGAGCTGGACGACCTGCAAGACCTGGATCACCTCGCCAACCAGCACGCGCTGGCGCTGGGCAAGCATCAGGAACTGCCCGGGCTGGTCCACACCTTCAGCCACTTCCAACTGGCCATCGAACCCTGGCTGGTCCAGGTCGAGGAAACCGCCCATCACGTGGCCGAGGCCGACTGGCTCTGGTATAACCTCGCCACCCCGCCGCGCCTGGGCCTTGCCGCCCCGGTGAAAAAACTGCTGAAGCGCGCGGCCGACGTATTGAACGCAGGAGTTTCGTCATGACCCGCACCATCATGTGCCGCAAGTACAAAGAAGAACTGCCAGCCCTGGAGCGCCCTCCGTACCCAGGTGCCAAGGGCCAGGACATCTACGAGCACGTCTCCGCCAAAGCCTGGGGCGACTGGTTGAAACACCAGACCCTGCTGATCAACGAAAAACGCCTGAACATGATGAACGCCGAAGACCGTAAATACCTGGCCGGCGAAATGGACAAGTTCTTTTCCGGCGAGGAATACGCCAAGGCCGAAGGCTACGTCCCACCTGATCAATAATTGATCAAAACCCAGGGTCTGCACGTAAGCGACGGTAATAATTAAATATTTTTTGAAAACTTGCTTGACGAACCCCTGAAAAACCCGTTTAATGCGCCCCGTTGCCCAGATAGCTCAGTCGGTAGAGCAGGGGATTGAAAATCCCCGTGTCGGCGGTTCGATTCCGTCTCTGGGCACCAAAATACCGAGAAACCCCAAGGAACAATGTGTTCCTTGGGGTTTTTTATTGCCTGCGATTTAATGCGACTCACGCATTTACGGACACTATGTCGCAGCAGGACGATTGAGGGTTATTTTTGGCTGGACTCAATCGTTCAGCCTTTACCCAAATCTCAGTTGTAAGGTTTTTTCATGACCCGCTTCTTGCTTTGCACCCTGTTACTACTGACCGCCCTGCTCAGTGGGTGTGCCACGCAGTTGGACGTAGCGATCAACGCAACGCCTGATCCCGACTATCACTTCGATCGACAGGCAACCGTGCTGGTGACCTCCACCGGCGGCAGTGATGAAAACTCACTCAATGCTCGCTACTACCTGCGTGACATGGTCCGCGCCATGCAGGACCAGGGCTTTCGCAATGTCTTCACCGACACCACGCTGCCCAAGAACCATGCACCAATCAAAATGACCGTCACCCTGGACGTCGACAGCAAGCAGGTGACGTATCGCTATACCGCCACCGAATACGGGCAGGTGGCAAACAGCACCACCACCCAATGCAAGAAGAACAAGAAAAAGACCGACCAGTTGACCTGCACCAGCACCCCAAACACCTCATACGGCCCGGTCGGGACCTCGGAGCGCACCGGCTACACCACGCTCACCACCTTCCGGGTCACCGCTCGTGATGAAGTGAGCAGGCGCGCGGTCTACCTGCTACGGGCGTCGTCCTATAACGACGATTGCCAAGCCGCCAAGGTCGAAGCCTTCCTGGTACAGCAGGGTTTGCAGAACCTGAATTTCCAGGACCGCGTGCAGCGCAATTACACGGTCACGATGCCTGAAAGCTTCCGTTGCAAGTAATCAGCTGCTCGGCAGGCCCTTGGCTCAAGGGCCTCCTTACTTGAGCAAAAACACCATCAACGGGTTGTCATTCAAGCGCCCTTGATAGCTCGATGCCAGGTGCTCCACCGGCGAACCCTTCAACAGCGCGGTCTCCTTGCGCGACACGATCACCCAGGAGGGCCGGGGCAGCGTCGCCAACTTCTCAAGCTCGTGACGGCCGACAAACAGCGGCTGTTCATCGTGATCCAGGTTCATCATGTAGCGCACCGCCCAGGTATCTCGGGCCAGGTCGACAAACACCAAGGGACCTGGCTGCGCCTGGCGCAACGCCTCCACCTGGCTGACAAACCGCCGGGTGTCGAATTGCAGGTCCTTGGCCGGCTCTATCACCGTCACCAGCAACAGCCATTGCGCCACCAGCGCGATCAGACTGAGCCACACCAACCGCCATGCTCGCTGCCAGGCTATCAACGCCGCGACTTGCAGCATCACCAGCACGCCGATCATCAACGGCAAGGAAATCTCCGGCCAGTAGCCCTGCTTGTGCCAGGCGTGTCGACACACAAACAACACAACCACGCACAACGCCGGCAGCGCCGCGACCAGCCATTCATAGAAACGGCGCACGCCCACCAGCCAGCCTTGCGCGTGAAGCAGCCCATAGGCAGCGACAGCCGCAAACATCGGCACCATCGGCAAAATGTAATAAGCGCGCTTGAAATGCGGTACCGACAGGCCGAGCAGAATCATCAAGCCGCAGCCCCCGAACCGCACCAGCAATTGCAGGTGCTGATTGGCCCAACGCTCGGGCCAGCGATGGCGCAACGCAAACAGGGTCGCGAACGCCAGCGGCACCACCGGGAAGTAGCGGTACAAGCTCAGTTGGAAGTAAAAGTAAAACGGCTCACCCGACTCATCCAGGCGCCCGCCGACTTGCATCTTGAACACCTCATCGGCAAACGCAGCGCCACCACTGAACCGCGCAAGCTTCATCAGCAGCCACCAGCACGCTGCGAGCAGCACCAGGCCGGCAACGCCGTGGATCAGCACCTGTCGGACACGCTCCCCCGGCCTGCCCAACGCCCAATACACACATACCACCGCGCAGACTTCAATCAACCCCAGCGGCCCACGTATGGCGAAACCCAGGATGAACAGCGGGAACACCGCCAGTTGCCTCAGCTGTGACCCGAGGCGTTCGCCGGTGTGCAGCAGGTAGAAACTGCCCACGCATAACAACGCAATCATCTGATCCAGGCACACCGAGCGCGACTTTTCGAGCAACTGGGCGGTGAGCAGCGTGAGCAGCACCGTCAGCAGCGACCAGGCACGGCTGTAGGGTGCCAGCAGGCGATACATCAGCGCGATCACCCCCGCCGACGCGAGCGCCGTGGGTAGCACATTCGCCAAGTGGTTCGGCGCGTCAAACAAGCGGGCGAATAGATAACTGAAGAAGGTCGCGGTGCCTGGGTAATCCGCATAGGGCTGGCCGTAGGTGGTGGGGAAAAGACTCGCGCCATGGCGATACATTTCCTGCATGAACAGCGCCCAACGCCCGTCAAAACCCTGGGGCTGCTGATCCCAGATGCCTACTGTGAACAACAAGAGAGCGACCAGAAAAATACCCAGTGACTCCAGGCGAAAACGGTTGCGGTGATCCATCGGGTGACCTGTCAGGTGGGAAGCGCTGGCGTATGGTGCCGAACGCGCCCCTGAATGGCGCCTGAACAGACCTGAACATTCACGCGGTTACCGACTGGTGGGCCACACCACTGCCGGGATCAGGCGAACGTAGGCCAACTCGGCAACCAGCTCGATCAGGGTCTGCAGGATCACCACCGTTGCGGCCAAACCGCGCACCTCCTCCGGCAGGGCCAGCGCCAATGGCAAAACCACCAGCGAATTACGCGTCGACGCACTGAACGTCACCGCCCGCGCCGTCACCGCTGGTAGTGCGAACAGCCGCGCAGCACCAATGCCCATCAACGGCGCCAATAGTACAAACGCCACGTAGATTGGAATGACCGGCAACAACAAGTTGATATCTCGCACCACCGCAGTGATGTGCGAAGCGAGCACGACAAACAACACCAGCGCCATCGCCGGCACCGGCAACCACGCCCAGGCGCTGCTCCAAAGACCGATAGCGCTCGAACGCCGCGCAAGCGCGCTGGTGAGGACAGCCAGAAGCATCGGCACCACAATCAGCCCCAGGAACGCCTCTACAAATGGCCCCGCCGCTACCACCACGCTGGATTGCTCGCCCAACATCAGCCCCAGGTATACCGGCAACAGCAGCAGTTGCAGCAACAGCAGCAGCGGTGTTGCCGCCAGCATCGATCGCGAATCGCCCTTGCCGATATGGGTAAATACCACCACGTAGTCGATACAGGGCGTCAGCAACACCAGCAGAGCGCCCACCAGCAACGCCGGGCGCTCCACCAGGCCACGGGTCAAGCCCCACACCAGCAAAGGCACCAAGATGAAATTGGCCAGCAGCAAGGCCGCCATGAATCGCTTGTTGCCCAAGCCTTGGCGCAGCTCAAGAAAGGGGATCTGCAAAAACATCGCATACATCAGCACGGCGATGGCAGGTGTCACCCAAAGGCTGAAGCCCTGAGCGGATAAGGGCCAGAACAGGCCAAACGTGACGGCCACAAAGACGGCAACAAAGTAGATCGGGACCTGATGGTGTTCCAGGGTGTCACGGGTCATGGGCGGGCTCTGGTGGATCATTAGACTGTCAGCCTAAGTACCCGCGCAGATAAGGTCGAGCACTACAGCAATCATTGCCGCCCGAGAAACCCTTGGGATTTACCCCAACCTGCGCTTCAATACACCCTCCAGACCAGACCCCCAAGGACGTTGAGCCCATGGCCTCGCCAAACAAGCAGCAAAAACGCGCCCACCGGGCAAAAGCCAAGGCCAAGCAAAACCGCACCCAGCGCGCCGTGGCGCACAAGCCGGATGCTTTTGCTGGCGACGACAGCCGCATCGACCTTGAGTCGGTGGATTTGACTGAACTGTTCGTCGAAATGCGTGCCGCTGGCGAGATCAGCCAGCAGGCGCTGTGTGCGGTGTTCCTGGCGCACCCGTTGCTGGCGTTGGTGCTGGAGCAGGAAGGCGAAGAAGAAGCGACCGACTTTATCCTGGCGGCGCTGATCGAGTATCGGCAGTGGGCGACGGACAGCGATGACGAAGCCGCGGCGTTAGCGTGGATTGAGTCGCCGCAGTTCCAGGCCGATTACGTGGCGGCGTCCCAGGCGCTGGCCAACGCCCCCGACTGAGACAAAATAAAAATGTGGGAGCGGGCTTGCCCTAATGCCAGTCAGTTAAGAGCTTGAGCAGACAACCAGTGACTTGCTCCCGCTGGACTGCGTAGCAGTCCCATTTTTGGGGCCGCTTCGCGCCCCAGCGGGAGCAAGCTCCCTCGCCACAGTTACCGATTCTGTCTTAACTGACTGGCATTAGGGCTTGCTCGCGATGGCGGTGTGTCAGGCGAAGAATACATCGACTGGCAGTCCGTCATCGCGGGCAAGCCCGGCTCCCACATTGTTGCGCGGTGCACTACCACCGTCTCTCGTCAGTTAAGCGCCGCAGCCCCCACTCTTTGGGCCTTGCGACGGCTCGCCACCACCAACCCCGCCAATACCACCAGCAAGCTCAGAACCCCGGTGGCGATGATCTCGACCCGGTGCGCTTCCTGGAACAGCATGATGGTCAACGTACCGACGATAAACACCATCACCGCGTACGTCAGGCCTGGGAACAGCCACATCTTGAAGACGATCTTCTCGCCCGCTGCCGCACGCTTCTGGCGCATGCGCAGTTGCGACACGGCAATCACCAGGTACACCAGTAACGCGATGGCGCCGGAGCTGGCCAGCAGGAATTCGAACACCGCCGCCGGAGCGACGTAGTTGGCGAATACCGCCAGGAACGCGGCGCCTGTAGACAGCAACACCGCCCAGTAAGGCGTGCCGCTCTTGTTGGTGCGCTTGGCCACGGCCGGTGCGTCACCGCGACGGCCCAGGGAGAACAGCATGCGCGACGCGGTGTACAGCGCCGAGTTGAGGCAGCTGGTCACGGCAACCAGCACCACCAGGTCGACAATCAGCTTGGCGTTCGGGATACCCATGCGCTCCAGCACGGTCTGGTAGGAACCTACGGCAGCCAGGGTCGGATCGTTCCAAGGCACCAGGGACACCACGATGAAGATCGACAACAGGTAGAACAAACCAATCCGCCAGATCACCGAGTTGGTGGCCTTGGTGATTTGCTGGCCCGGGTTCTTCGATTCGGCTGCAGCGATGGTGACAATCTCGGTGCCCATGAACGAGAACATGGTGGTCAGGATCGCCGCCAATACGGCGCCCATGCCGTTGGGCATGAACCCTTGGGTATCGAACAGGTGCGAAACACCGCTGACCTGGCTGGTGGGCAAGAAGCCGAAGATCGCGGCCAGGCCGAGGATCACAAAGCCCACGATCGCCACGACCTTGATCAGCGCAAACCAGAACTCGAACTCGCCGTAGTTCTTCACGCTGAACAAGTTGGTTGCGGTGAGCAGCAAGGTAATGACCAGGGTGAACACCCAGATCGCCACGTCGGGGAACCAGGCGTGCAGGATGGTCGCCGCCGCGTTGGCTTCCAGCGGAATCACCAGCACCCAGAACCACCAGTAGAGCCAGCCAATGGTGAAACCGGCCCAGTGGCCGATTGCCCGGTCGGCATAGGTAGAGAACGAACCGGTATCCGGTGACGCAACGGCCATCTCGGCCAGCATGCGCATCACCAGGACCACCAGCGTACCGGCGGCTGCATAGGCCAACAGCACAGCCGGGCCGGCAGCAGCGATCGCATGGCCGGAGCCGACAAACAAACCGGCGCCGATGACACCGGCAATCGACAGCATGGTGACGTGACGCGGTTTGAGCCCCTGTTCGAGGTCATTGGAGCTTTGCGTACTACTCATTGACACACCTTTGCGAGGAATTGCGAAAACGGTTCGCCCGGCTTGCAGCCTTTCTCGTGAAAAGAATCCAACAGGGCGTTCTTTATTTTTTACGCAAGATTTGCGCCAAAATATTTCAGAACCACAGTTGGCGTGGGCTGTAGGACAATTCACTACTCATCGCAAGTCATTGAGAACAATGGCATTCCGCTATAGCGTTACCGTGCGACTCACATTCGTGGCATTGCGACGCACCAAAAACACACACAAAAAGTACGTGACGCCCCATAACCGGGCTGATATGGACCGTTTGCCCGGTTAACCCTTCCAACACCCGGCCAAAGCTGGCACCATCGCGCCCTTTTTTACGCGAAGCCTGTGGATCTTTCCGGGTCAAACGTCTGTAGGTTGTTGATGGCGCGACACACTGCTGCGCCGATGCGACACCCTGCCGCAGACCACCGGTTAACCGTCCGCAGCGCTGTTGGCTGTCATCCAAACGCTATGCTAGCTTGGCGCCTCGCCAGGAAGGCGGCCCAACAGCGAAGATCGCAACGAACACAATGAGGACCGCACATGGCCGAGGCCACGCCCGCGCTTGAAATCCGCAACTTGCATAAACGCTATGGTGAGCTTGAGGTACTCAAAGGTATCTCGCTGACCGCTCGCGACGGCGATGTGATCTCGATCCTGGGTTCCTCCGGTTCCGGCAAGTCCACCTTCCTGCGCTGCATCAACCTGCTGGAAAACCCGCACCAGGGCCAGATCCTGGTAGCCGGCGAAGAACTCAAGCTAAAGGCCGCGAAAAACGGCGAACTGATGGCCGCCGACGGCAAGCAGATCAACCGCCTGCGCAGCGAAATCGGGTTTGTGTTTCAAAACTTTAACCTGTGGCCGCACATGAGCATCCTCGACAACATCATCGAGGCTCCTCGGCGCGTGCTCGGCCAGAGCAAGGCCGAAGCGATAGAAGTGGCCGAGGCCCTGCTGGCCAAGGTTGGTATCGCCGACAAGCGCCACGCCTACCCTGCGCAACTCTCTGGCGGCCAACAACAACGCGCGGCGATTGCGCGTACCCTGGCGATGCAGCCTAAAGTCATTCTGTTCGACGAACCGACGTCGGCGCTTGACCCGGAAATGGTCCAGGAAGTACTTAATGTGATCCGCGCGCTGGCCGAAGAAGGCCGCACCATGCTGCTGGTCACCCACGAAATGGGCTTCGCCCGCCAGGTATCCAGCGAAGTGGTGTTTTTGCACCAGGGCCTGGTCGAAGAGCAAGGATCGCCACAGCAGGTATTTGAAAACCCGCTTTCGGCGCGCTGCAAACAATTCATGTCCAGCAACCGCTAACGGAGCAACATGCATGCAGACCTATAAGAAATTCCTTCTGGCCGCGGCCGTCTCGATGGCGTTCAGCGCCACGGCCATGGCAGAAACCTTGAAGATGGGGATCGAAGCGGCCTACCCGCCGTTCAACAATAAAGACGCCAGCGGCAACGTTGTCGGCTTCGACAAGGACATCGGCGACGCCCTGTGCGCCAAGATGAAAGTCGAGAAGTGCGAAGTGTATGTGTCCGACTGGGACGGCATCATCCCGGCCCTGAACGCCAAGAAGTTCGACTTCCTGGTGTCCTCGCTGTCGATCACCGACGAGCGCAAGCAGGCGGTTGACTTCACCGACCCGTACTACTCCAACAAGCTGCAGTTCATTGCGCCCAAAGCCACTGCGGACTTCAAGACCGACGCCACTTACCTCAAAGGCAAGGTGATCGGTGCACAGCGCGCAACGCTGGCCGGTACCTACCTGGAAGACAAGCTGCCGGACACCGAAGCCAAGCTCTACGACACTCAGGAAAACGCCTACCTCGACCTGACCTCCGGTCGCCTCGACGGCATCCTGGCTGACAAGTACGTGCAGTACGAATGGCTCAAGAGCAAAGACGGTTCGGCCTATGAATTCAAAGGCGACCCGGTGGTAGAAAGCGACAAGATCGGTATCGCCGTACGCAAAGGCGACCCGCTGCGCGAGCGCCTGAACAAAGCCCTGGCAGAGATCAAGGCAGACGGCACCTACAAGAAGATCAACGACAAGTACTTCCCGTTCAGCATCGAGTGATCTGAACGGCCTGCCCGGCGCGCTCCTGCGAGCGCGCTGGCTTTTAGCAATGCCTGCCGCGATATGAAAACACCATGAATTTCGATCTCTACGGATTCGGCCCGGCCCTTGCCGCCGGCGCGCTGATGACCGTCAAACTGGCGCTCACGGCCCTGTGCCTGGGGCTGGTGCTCGGCCTTGCCGGCGCCTTGGCCAAGACCTCCCCGTACAAGCCACTGCAATGGCTGGGCGGTGCGTATTCGACCATCGTTCGCGGTATTCCCGAATTACTGTGGGTGCTGCTGATTTACTTCGGCACCGTCAACCTGATGCGTGCGCTCGGTGAGTTCTTCGGCAACCCCGACCTGTCGCTGAGTGCCTTCGCCGCCGGCGTCATCGCCCTGGGCCTGTGCTTCGGCGCCTACGCAACGGAAGTGTTCCGCGGCGCGATCCTCGCAATTCCCAAGGGCCACCGCGAAGCCGGTGTGGCGTTGGGGCTGTCGAAGTTTCGGATTTTCACCCGGCTGATCATGCCGCAGATGTGGCGCATCGCCCTGCCGGGCCTGGGCAACCTGTTCATGATCCTGATGAAAGACACCGCGCTGGTGTCGGTGATCGGCCTGGAAGAAATCATGCGCCACGCGCAGATCGGCGTGACCGTGACCAAGCAACCCTTCACCTTCTTCATGGTCGCCGCCTTCATGTACCTGGGCCTGACCGTACTGGCGATGACCAGCATGCACTTCCTGGAAAAACGCGCCGCCCGCGGCTTTGCAAGGAGCACCCAATGAGCGGCGACTACAGCTGGCTATCGCACTTTGACCTGGGCCTGAACTGGGCCGTGATCATCAAGTGGCTGCCGAAGTTGGCCCAGGGCGCAACCCTGACCCTGGAGCTGGTGGCAATCGCCGTGATCGCCGGCCTGCTGCTGGCGATCCCTCTGGGCATCGCCCGCTCTTCGCGCCGCTGGTACGTGAGCGCCCTGCCCTACGGCTACATTTTCTTCTTCCGTGGCACGCCGCTGCTGGTGCAGTTGTTCCTGGTGTATTACGGCCTGGCGCAGTTCGACGCCGTGCGCAACAGCTTCATGTGGCCGTACCTGCGAGACCCGTTCTGGTGCGCCACCGCCACCATGACCCTGCACACCGCCGCCTACATTGCCGAGATCCTGCGCGGTGCGATCCAGGCCATCCCGCCGGGCGAAATCGAAGCGGCGCGGGCCCTGGGCATGTCCAAGCCCAAGACGCTGTTCTACATCATCCTGCCACGCGCCTCGCGCATCGGCCTGCCGGCCTACAGCAACGAAGTGATCCTGATGCTCAAGGCCAGCGCCTTGGCCAGTACCGTGACCCTGCTGGAACTGACCGGCATGGCGCGCACCATCATTGCCCGCACTTACCTGCCGGTGGAGATTTTCTTCGCCGCTGGGTTGTTCTACCTGCTGATGGCCTACGTGCTGGTGCGCGGCTTCAAACTGCTGGAAAAATGGCTGCGCGTCGATGCATGCCAAGGACGTTGAGGCACGCTTCCACGCACTGGATGCATTCCTGACCGAACACCAAGGGCTGTGGCGACCACGGCCCTTTACCCAGTTGCAGTTGCCTTGGGAAACCGAGCATCCAGCGTTATCCCAGTGGCTGCGCAAGCGTTCGCTGGCCGAAGCTGAAGCCAGTCACAACCAACCCCACGACCTGCCCGCGCCCGCACCTTTTCCACAGCTGGCCGCTCACGCGCTGCGCCTCGGTACTGTGGATAAGTTACCCACGCACACCCTTGAGCCCGCTCGCCATCGTTTGAATGTCGACGTGCCAGGGCGCAAATGGCAACAGATCGAAGCCTTCGGCGCCGCGCTGACCTTTACCCAAACGCCTGCCCACTGGCTGGACTGGTGCGCCGGCAAAGGCCACCTAGGCCGCCGCCTGCTGCAACCCGGCCAACGGTTGACTTGCCTGGAATATGACCCCGCCCTGATCGCCTCCGGCCAAGCCTTGAGTGATCGCCACGACCTGCCCGCAACCCATCATCTGCAAGACGTGATGGCGGATGTCGCGATCCAGCCAGAACACACGCCGGTCGCCCTGCATGCCTGCGGCGACCTGCATGTGCGCCTGCTGCAACTGGCCAGCGCCGCCGGCTGCAAACAACTGGCCCTGGCGCCCTGCTGCTACAACCGCATCACCGCCGACCGTTATCAAGCCCTCTCCGCCGCCGGGCGCGCCTCCCTGCTGCAACTGTCGATTGATGACCTGGGCCTGCCCCTGAGCGAAACCGTCACCGCCGGCAACCGTGTACGCCAACAACGGGACACCTCCATGGCCCGCCGCCTGGGCTTTGACCAACTGCAACGGCAACTGCGTGGCTGCGACGACTACCTGCCAACACCTTCCCTGCCCGCCAGTTGGCTGGATAAACCCTTTGCCGACTATTGCCAGGAACTGGCAAGCCTCAAGGGCTTATCCACAGGCGAGCAGAACTGGCCGGCCCTGGAAGCCCACGGCTGGCAACGCCTGGCCGAGGTGCGCAACCTTGAGCTAGTGAGAGGCTTGTTTCGACGCCCATTGGAACTGTGGTTGGTATTGGACCGGGCACTGTTCATGGTGGGACAGGGCTACAACGTCGAGGTCGGCAGCTTCTGCGAACCATCGTTGACCCCTCGCAACCTGATGGTGCTGGCCGAGCGCGAATAAAGGGCAAAAAATCCTACAAGCGCCCTGTGGATAACTCTGTTGATGAATACTTTGCAGAGGCCCTAGATATCGGCACTTCACACCCAAAGCCGGCCTGGTCATTTTTTGTTCACAAAATAAAGTGCACACAAAACAGGCAGTTGCAGCGTGTTGAGAACTGCTGCACAAAATGGCTGTTTCGTGACAGCTGTTACCAACCGATTGTGCATAAGCATCTGGCGCCACGCGCATAACGGGCGCTTTATGCGGTCTGTTTTGGCGCCTTCAGCCACAGGCAAACCTCGTTGATATCATCACTGGCCAGCCGTTTCGCCACGTTATCCAGCGGGTCGGATGAGTAGGCCAACGCCTCATTAATGGCCATATCGCGATGAACTTCCAACGGGTCTTTGCCCAAGCGATGCTTGAACGCCTCGACCATGTCCAGGCTGAAGGGGTTACTCTCATCCACCTGGTTAATCACCACCTGCACAACCGGCGGGCGCTCGCCATCAAGGTGCGGAGCGAGCAGCAGGTCCAAATGATCCAGGGTCCCAAGGCAAGCAGCGTCCGCCTGCACGATGACCAGCACCACGTCGGCAACGCTCAACGCTTGATGGAAATAGACGTTATTACCCGCAGGCGTATCGATGATCACCGTGTGCCGCTCGCTGAGCCCCAGGCACCCAAGACGCTGCGCCAGCCAACCGGGCTCCTGCTTGAGCCAGCGCTCGAGGCTTTCCTGCTGTTGGATATCGATATCGCCGAAGGTCATCACCTGGCAACCGGCAAAGCCCAACTGCTGCAAGAGCGCCCATTGCCCATGCTCCAGACTGGTGCGGCCGATTCCGGGCAAGGTGGAACTGACCCCAAAGTGATGATGCAAGGCATTCTGCGGGTCCAGGTCCAGCGCCACCACCGACTCGCCCAGGCGCTGCAACCCACTGCTCAAGGCCGTGACCAGCGTGCTGCGGCCCACACCGCCATTGATAGACACCAACGCCACTATTTTAGGGCGCAGCTCCGGGGCATTGATGGGCTGTTGGTGGATACTTTCGTCAGGAACACTGCCGAAAAAGTGCATTCTTGCATTGATGCCGTCGGCATCATGGGTAACGTCTTTGCCAAACAACGCCAGAATTTCTTTGCTTAGGCTCATAGCCTGCTCCTCACGACGCAGCTTAAAGACGTGAAGGTCAGCAAGTGCGGGCACTTGCCGCAGGTCTTTTTATAGGCGCCCTTATTGTGGGCATTCTGTGACAAAGGGTTTGAAGTGTCATTATTTTGCTGTTTTTATGCTCGGTTTTTTAGATGGACGGTAGACAGTCAATTTAATGGCTTTTCAGCGTGTGTTTTTCCACAGGCTTGCAACCTGTGAAAACGTGCCCAAGACAGCCTAATCGCAAGAAACCTCCGACTTTGCAAAAATAGTCAGAATTCAGGGGTTTACAGAACCTTTCCAATCGCTATAATCGTCGCCCTAACACGCCGGTATAGCTCAGTTGGTAGAGCAACTGACTTGTAATCAGTAGGTCCCGGGTTCGACTCCTGGTGCCGGCACCATTTAAAAACAAAGGCTTGCAGCGATGCAGGCCTTTGTTTTTTGTGCAATACGTAACAAGGCACGTAACAAGCAACCAGTTTTCGCTTCCTCATCATCTGTAGGGATACGGTTATGTCGTGGATCGACTATGCGCAGGGCCTCCTGGAAAAAAGCTGGCTTGGCACGTTGCTTGGGATTACAGGCATCGTAATCGCGGTCCTTACTTACCTATGGACTCGCAGACGAACCAGCTTGGCCTATGTCTACCTGGGAGAGCATCTTCTGGGGAGCGCCTCAGACGCGCTACCACCAGAGATAGTCGTTCAATACAACGGCATCAGTATTCCTCGTCTAACCAAATCCATTCTAATTCTCTGGAACAGTGGCGAGAACACCATTAATGGTGAAGATATCGTTGCTAAGGATCCGCTCCGCTTCCATGTTAGAGGCGACGGAAGGATCCTGTCCGCCGTAATACTGAAATCGACTCGGGCGGTAAACGACTTCTCAATTCCAAAGCCGCCAGACGGAGACGTTAGTGAGATGGAGTTCACCTTCAACTTCCTCGATAAAAACGATGGCGTTGTGGTGGAGGTTCTGCATACCAGCACTGATCGAAAACCCAGCATAAAAGGCACCTTGAAAGGTCTCCCACAGGGTTTTCGAAACCTTGGTCAATTCACGCGGCCCAAACCCCAGAAGAAAACGTCAGGCAAATTGCGCTCGATCATCTGGATTCTGTCTCCGCCAGTTATGGCTGCGGGAGGTTTCCTCGCCGCTGTCTACGGACCACGACCAGCATTTTTCCTTACCAATCCAGACAGCGGGCTTTTCTTCTACTCGTTTCTGGGCGCATTCGTGGGTATGTGGCTCAACAACAGGTTTTGGACAAGGCGTAAGTACCCCAAGAGTCTCCACACCGAAGCTCTCGAGTAAGCCTTATGGGCACTCCCCTGCACCTGGTGCTAAATCTGCTCCAGCGCACGGATCAAGCTGATATGAAAGTATTACTCAAATGCTGGCAGCAGGCTTCGAACAACGGGTGTGGGATAACCAGTAGCCCGCAAATCCAGCGCCACGGTAATGTCTGAACACGTCATGCTTCACCCTCTCTACATACGGGAAAATTTTTTCGGCGCACCCATCAAAAGTGCGTAAGAAGTGTAAGTGAGATTTCTTATCTATCTCTATCCCTTATATTTCAATGAGCTTAGAGCAATTTCTAAACCGTAAGTAGACTGTCAGATCAGTATCGGCGCCGCACAGTTCCTGATTGTAAGTGATGGCGTCCGCAACC
Source organism: Pseudomonas sp. MF6751 (assembly GCF_016613265.1). Classification (NCBI taxonomy): domain Bacteria; kingdom Pseudomonadati; phylum Pseudomonadota; class Gammaproteobacteria; order Pseudomonadales; family Pseudomonadaceae; genus Pseudomonas; species Pseudomonas sp. MF6751. Next base: position 4,725 of record NZ_JAENSV010000046.1, on the reverse strand, counting down.
TACTGTTTTTAAAGGTTTTTTTGATCCGCTTTACTGAATTACACTTTTTGACGACGTGACTGTAAGTGACGCCCCCCAATGAATCCGGGGCTTTTCAGGCGTTTCTCGACCCGCTTACGCCACTTACGTGTCAGGAGGGGTGTACCTGGAAAAGTTTTCAGCAGCCGTTCAGGCACGCCCCACCAGACTGCTCTCGCCTCGTGACCTTAATCCGGAGAACATCATGACAAAGCCCAGCTCCGTCGCTCCCATTCCAAAAATTGAAGTCATCAAGAAAGGCGCCCTGTGGGAGGTCCATTGGGACTACCAGAAAGGACCGGCCAGCCTGATTCTGTTCAACCGTGCTGACTACCTGCGAGGCTATATAGATGGTGCGCTGGACATCCTCGGGATTGATCCCGATTGCGTGTGCTGCGCCAGCGGCGTGACCGGCACGGTAAAACGACTGACTCAACATCAGGCCGACACACTTTATGGCTCATTGAACCAGTTGCTGGTTTTGGTAGAAGCGGAATTCGCCCGCCTGGAACGCCTCGGCGCCCTTCCTTATGTACGCGGCGCCGCTGCAAAAGTTTGAAACCCCTCTCCCCCATGTAATCCGCCTACCAGGCCCGGCCGGCGGGCAACTCCCTACATATCCTGAGACACGCCCTGTACCTGCAATGACGTGCACTTTCGACCGGTTGCGATTCTGAAAACCGCCTGGATTGAATGTTTTAAAATTTTCGCCCCAATGAAACCGCGGCCTCCAGCCCTGACCCGTTCGTAGTCGTCTGCTGCACCGCTGTGCAACCGCACTGCACTTTTCTTCGAAACGTTGCAATCTGTGAAACTGCCGATCGCCCGCAGAGCTCCCCGGCCCGCCTGGGCTGCAGGTTCATTTGCACTACATCCGGGTTTACACAAAAAAAGGACGCAAACCCCGTCGGCGGGAGGGGGATAAGTGCTTTTTCAGACGGTTTTTTCTTTCTCTGAGGATTTTGGTATTTGTATCCTGTCGTCGCTTCCAAAAATCGAAATCATCAAGGTCGATGAGCCAGTGCCATCAAGTAGATGATTTTTTGGAAAGCTTCCTCCCTCAGTGACGAGCGCAAAACATCGGCAATTTATGAATTATCCAAAGGTCTACTGATGGATGCATCTATAGCCGAAATGGCGTTGACGGGAGCAATACTGGGCGGCACTAGCTAATGCATAGCCTTGTAAGTTTCGAGAAGAGTTAACAAGCGCCTCAAATTGAGAAAATAGAAAAGCCCTCTAATCTTGTAGATTAGAAGACTTTTCCTACATGCGCGATAATTAAAATTAAATTTCCGACTCGCCGTTATTCGACACTGTCGCCCTTTCGGAACTACCTTCAAGTAGCCCTAGCCGTTTAATTAATCCAGGATGAACCTTGATGGTTTCAGTGTCGACAAAAGCTTGGGTTGGGTAGAAGCAACGGTATCTCCACTGATAAGAATTACCCACCGTAACGCCAATGATAGAGTTCTCAAACAAGAATCTTACAATGTTTCTAAAGCCGGCGCGATCAGAAACGATATGCTTGCTTGATAGTGCCTCTTCAAGTTCCACAGTTGTAATCGCTGCATACCGTAGTTTTTCCAACGTCCCCAAATAGTCATGAAAGTGGATATTTTGGTTTCGCCACTCGTCGCTAAGCTCCTCATATAGGTACTCACTATATCCAGGCTCTGCAAGATATATTGCCTTCGCTTGAATCTTATCAGTATCGCCATCTACAAGATTTTCCTCTCTTGCAGTGCGAAACGAGCGGCTGAGAAATGCGACCATATCTCGAGGTCGCCCCATCGTACGGTTATATATGTGCTTAACCGGTGGGGTTCTGCTTCGCATTTCCTTCTCATGAAAAATATCATGCAAGGAAGAAATTTCCTGCTCCCCTGCTGCTTTCGCATAAAAATTAATACGGGCTAGTACCAATTTCTCAATCGCCTCCTGCGTCCAACGGAGGCTTTTGCTGCAATCCTCTCTGAGCTTGTTTCTGTCATTAATGTCAAAGGTCGAAAAAATGTCCTCTCTCAAAAAAACAAGTGGGCGAATTCGACCATTGAAGTTCTGTAAACATGCTCAGATGCGTGTAGCAGACCTGAGATAATAAATTTTGACTGTTCAACGAAGTTTGCAACCCATGCCTCATCAAGTCGATCGAAAATCAAGAAGATTCTCACGTCGTCAAGCAAAAACTTCAAAGACCTTTCAAGCCAATTGGTCAGATTTTCAATATTCTGGTTCAGTTTGCCCTTTAGAGATATATCGTCTTTTAACTGTTCAAAACTTACCTCGCCACCAGAAACAGTTAACCCCTCATCTCCTGCCCCAAATTCAGGAAGTTTTGCGTTAGCAAGGGTGAATAGTTTCTCGCCTAACAAATCGACCCATGTTGGAATCGGTCCATTGAACAACTTTTGAAGAACCTTCGAAGACTTCTGGATTTCCTTCGGAACGGGAATCCCCTTTTTCTCGAAATGCTCGATTGCAGCTCGCACACTCTCGACGCACAATACAAAGCGCCACGGAAATAGGAGGTCAGACCACGTTTTCAATTACATAACGAAAATCGTGGTCTGACCCCGTTTTTCCATGCCCTCGGTAACTCACGAACTAGCCGTAGCGTGCGATGGGGAAATATTCGATCAATCGAATATGAACCTCGGTTGGTGGATCATTTCAGCGCTTCGCACGCGCTCTCAAGTTGACATATTGGTGCCCGCTGCGGCGAACGTATTATGGGATGTAATCCCGGCAGTGGAAGCCGAAGCTTGCAAGATCCAGCTACTTGAAGACGTGCCGGCAGCGCGCAGGTTAGATGTTCAGACAGCCGTATCAGTCGATGCTTTGGACTGGGTAAATTCTCGATTAAAAAGCTGGATCAATTTGCTGGAGCGACCCGCTTTCCGGCTGGCCGTAGATGCCATTACCACGCATCACCATCATGCCAATTTAAGGATGTCAGCCGCAGCTCTCTGGTCTGGCTTTGAGGCCCTACCCGGAATTAATTCTGAGCTTCGTTTTCGCCTTGCGTTGTTGGCAGCAGCCTATCTGGAGGATCGAGGGCCAGTTAGAGTGAGCCTCTACCACCGTATCAAAAAGCTCTATGATTACCGCTCAAAAGCCGTGCATGGTGGGGCAACCACGGATGAGATGCTTGTCGACCATATAATTGAGGTTCGTTGCCTCCTGTCGCGTTTGCTTTGTCGAATGACCGAGCAGTGTTGCCAACCGTCGGAAGACGAATTGGAGGTTTTGTTGTTGGGCTGAGCGTTAGGGGCATTGGGTAAAAGCGTCTGATCAGCGGAATGGAAACCTCGCCCGGCCGACTACACTGGTTGGCTCAATCCTCAAGGAGCTAGACCGATGCAGATGCACGAAGTGGACGAGGTGAAGGAGGTAATCGGCGTGGGCGAAGTCAATCAGGCGCTGGCCCACGGTTGGCGACTCGTTACGGTGGTGCCGCGCGGCGCAACGGTTGCGTACGTCCTGGGCCGCGAGGTGGCGTCCGATGAGGCGCAAGGCAAATACGTCCGCGGCCGCTGGGTGCCGAAAGAGTAGTCTTCGCGTTACCAATAACGGTGGTTATGGTAAATCCAGCTAGAACCCGAGCCGCCAATCACTAGATAGTCCCCACTGCGGCTTGCCAAACCGCAGCGCCGGAGGCTATGTGAGCGACTACGTGAAGGGTGCGATGTGTCTCTGTAGTAAATCCGCCTATGTAGCAAAAACGTCTCAGGCCGCAGAGCACGCTCGATAGGCTTTGCGGATCGGTCGGGTGTGCCAGCGGCGTGGCTGCATCTGGAACCGCTGCTCCCGTGTAACGGGAGATTGGGCTTTAGCACGTTCCAGCGAGCGATTTGAACCACTTTTATAAGTCGTTTCACGACTATGTTTTAACGCTTGAGGCTCCAGCCATGAAAATTACATCACCAAGCATTTTGCTTGTTATAAGTAGCGAGTAAAGGAGTAGATAGCTAGATACTATAAATATTGCACTAAGGTCTAAGCCGTCAAAGTTCTTATAATATATTTCTCCTTGAGTTCTCTGGAAATAAACACCAGATAATAGTGTCAATGATGTTGTGGCTGCCAGTGAATATGTGGCTGCCGAGAAAATTGATTCCGAAAAATTAGAGAACGCCAATGTATCTTTGCCATTTACAAATATGCTTTTTGCAAAAACGGCAATGCATATGTAAATTGTGATTATGTATACAAGAGCTCCGGTTTTCAGCTTGTCAGTTATAAAGATATTCAGTTCACTACCATACGCACTTGTAAGGGAAGCACCTATTGCTAATATGGCGATAAGAGCGATCCCCTTTAAGTTTATTTTCCTTAATGCCTCCTTCATACTTCACTTCCATTAAATTCGTCTGCTTCTTTTTTTTCCTTCTGGGCTTGTGTTGAAGCTATAACTGTTCCGATCAGCCCTCCAATTAAAACGCCTGCACCGCCACCTAATGCTCCTAAGGCACCGCCCAGTATCCCGCCAGCAATTGTCGTGCTGGGGTTAGTTTCTGCTTGTATTTCAGAAACACTATACTTATAGCCATCTATAATAATTATCGCTGACTTTAATTTCGGCGGCCGCGAAAACTGAGTGCAACACCTGACCTTTCCGGTACGGTGCTGCCCCTATGTCCTATTCCGAACTCAGCGTCGAAGAGCGCGCCATCATTCAACTCAGTCAAGCTCAAGGCTTCAGCC
>NZ_JAENSV010000045.1:0-39921 GCF_016613265.1 Pseudomonas sp. MF6751 | reverse complement strand
TCATCACCCACCATTCGCTTCAAGTGTTACGCGCAGCGGTAGTTCAGTCGGTTAGAATACCGGCCTGTCACGCCGGGGGTCGCGGGTTCGAGTCCCGTCCGCTGCGCCATATTCGGTCACCTGGAACGCTGAACGCCAGGTAACCAAAGAAAGCCCGCTCATTGAGCGGGTTTTTTTCTGTCCGAAATATGGCAAAAAATCGTGCGTTAAACTTTTTTTAAATAAATTGCATTTAAATCAAGACATTACGATTTTTTGGTGTATGATGCGCCCACACCGAAACGAAGGGTGATTAGCTCAGCTGGGAGAGCATCTGCCTTACAAGCAGAGGGTCGGCGGTTCGATCCCGTCATCACCCACCATTCGCTTCAAGTGTTACGCGCAGCGGTAGTTCAGTCGGTTAGAATACCGGCCTGTCACGCCGGGGGTCGCGGGTTCGAGTCCCGTCCGCTGCGCCATATTCGGTCACCTGGAACACTGAACGCCAGGTAGCCATAAGAAACCCGCTCATTGAGCGGGTTTTTTTTCGCCTGCGATTTAACGCGCCTTACGGTGCGTTGCGGCTGTGGCGGTAGTCGCTGACGGCCTCATACACCGCTTTGCGCAGCCGGTTGATGCCGCCGATGGGGCGGTGCGCTTCCAGCCCGAACCAGGGGTTGAACGACTGGTTATCGCACGCCAGGTTCTGCGCCGGCGTGTCGAAGTCCTGGGCGGGAATCCTGACCTTGGCCACGGTTTCATACGGCGCGTCGCTTTCCTTCCATTCGATGCTGGTGTCTTCGATGGGCATGAACGCCTGCGGGTTTTGCCGCTGGATCTGCAGCACAAAACACGCGTCTACACGGTCGGTGGACAGTTGCTGGTTGAGCGCGCTGCGCAGGAAGTTCGGCAGGGCCTGGTTCTGTTTGGGCAGCACATAACCCGGGCAGCTTTGTGGGTCGGGCGCGACGCGGAACTTGGCGTTGGCCGCGCCAAACTTGTAGGGCGACACTGAAAAGTAAGTCGTCTGCGTCGGGCTGGCCGGTGCGGGCGCCAGGGTTGCCAGGGCGATAAACAGGTGACGCACTTGCCAACTGCGCGGGTCGAGCTTGGGAAAGAAAGCCAGGACCTTCTTGCCATCCGCTTGCGCGCCGATGTTTTGCGCGTATTCCGCGACATCGCTGACAAAGAAGTTCGGGTGGCTGAACATCACGAAATCCTGTTCGGTGCGCGCTTGCTGGTCGGCCATCAGTTGCTTGCCCGGCACATCCAACAGCTTGATGGCCATGCCGCGGGCATCGCGGATGCTGTCGAATTGCGGATAAGCGTTGCCGTTGGACAGGCGCATCGTCGCCTGCCAGGTCTTGCCCGGCTCGGCAAACACACCCTGGCGCAAGGCCGGGTCGAGATCTGTCAGAACGCTGACCTCGGCTTTCACGCACCCATGGGCCTTGGCATGGGCATCACGCAGGTAGCGAGTGCCTTCGCGATGCTGATCAACGATGCGCACGGCGGTCTGGATGATGCCTTGGGTCATCGCCGCTTCACCCGGCGGGATCTGTTCCTTCACCGACACCGGGCCCCTGTGCTGCCAGGCGAACCACGCCATGGCCAACACCCAGCCCAGCAGGCCCAGGCCCAGTAGCCATAACAGGCTTTTACCCACAAAGGCGCCAAGGCGCAGCCAGAGACGAGCAAGCATGGAGCGGTCCTTGTTTTGCGATCGGATAATCATGGCAGTTGTTGCTCCAGCGGGCCGCCCAGCACCTTGAGGTATTCGAGCAGCGCCCAGCGTTCCTGCGGTAGCAGGCCACGGCCGATCACGCCATTGCCACGTTCGCCGGCACGGAATTCGTGGCCGCTGTTGTGGTTGCCGGTGATTCTGGTATCGAACAGGAAGGCATTCTTGAAGGCGGTGGTCTCAAACCCCAGGTGACGCGGGTCGTAGTTGAAGGTGCCCTTATAGAAGGTAGTGCTGCGTTCGTCCTGGGGCGAGAGCAGTTGGTAGATCGTCGGCACCGAACCGTTGTGCAGGAACGGTGGGGTGGCCCATACGCCGGCCAGTGGCCGCGCTTTGTAGGCACGCAATTCGCGCACGCCGATGGGCAGGCCGAACCCGTCCAGGCCTGGGCGCTCGGCCGGGGTCACGCCGGCCGCACGGTAGGCATGCTCTTCGACGAAGGCGGTGACATAGGCTAAACCCTGGGCCACGGACATTTTTTTCAGGTCCAGCGGCGCGGTGGGGGTGGGGTGCAGTTCGACATTGAGCCGGGCCAGTTCGGCCGGGTCCCATTGCAACGCGCTGAGGTCATAGCGTTGGTCGGCAATGTTGTTGGCCGTGCCGGGGTCGGTGCCGATGTAGTTCACCGGTAGCATTTTCAACTGCTGCACCGGACGGCCGTTTTCCTGGGTGACGGTGGGTAGGTGGCAGCCGGCGCAGTTCTCGGCAAAGAGTGCGCGACCCTGGGCGGCGAGGGGCTTGTCGATGGCACCGAACAAGTCTTGCGGCCAGGTCGGCGGTTTGAGCCGTTGCAGGGTTTCTTCGATCAGGTGCAGGTCGCGCACACGTACGCTGGACGGGTAGCGGGCATCGCCTTTGAGCGGTTGCCCGGCAGTGTCGAAGAACGTCAGGGTCGCGCCTACGCCAAGGGCTTCGCCGATGTTGCGCGCCATGGGCTGTTGGGCCGAGCCATTCCACTGTACCCAGTCGAAGGTCCAGATATCCCACAGCTGCGGGTAGTCCACTGGCGCATTGGCGACGCGATAATTGTCTGGGGAAATAGCGTCGCCAAAACTGGCGTTGGCGATGCGCCCAAAGGCGTCAGTACGGCCCGGGCCTTCTTCGGTGGGGTAAAGGCCACGGTGGGTGTCATTCCAGGCAACCTTGAGGAACTGGTTCAGCGATTGCTTGAAGTCCTTGCGCAGTTGATCGCGCTGGGCGTCGTACTGATCCCCCAGGACCTTGTGGGCAAAGCGCTCGAACTTCCATGGGTTGTAATAGGTAGCGGCCAGGCTGGCGACCAGGGCCTGGCCGAAACTGCCGCCACGCAACGTGGGAACGCTGGAGGGCAGTACGTGTTGCGCCGAGCCACCGTCGATACGCAGGGCCTGGCCCTTGAAGTGCAATTCGCCGGTGTGGCAGGCCGCACAGGTGATATCCAGGTACTGAGCCTTGCTGTCGGCGTTCTGGTGCCGGGCGAACCCTACCGGCAGGTTGCCAGGGTTTTGCGCGGTGGGCACCTGTTTGGGATCGACCAGGAAGCCAAAGCGCGCCAGGTACTGCGGCGCGGCAAAGCGTTGCTCGGAGAACGGCAGCTCCAGGGCGGTGAACCAGTCGTAGTGCAGGCCTTTTACTTGAGTGCCCTGGGGCGTGAAGTAGTAGGTCTGGCGGTCGGCGGCACTCCATTGCTCCTGATAGTGCACCTGTTTCACGGGCACGTAATCCGGCAGCTTGGGGTTGAGGGTGTAATAGAGCACCACGGCCAGGATCAGGCTTAGTGCGATCAGTATCAGGATTAAAACTCGGGAAAAAATGCGCAAGATAACTATCCTTGTCGAATTGTCGCGTTGTTATGCCACTGCGCCACAGGTGCGGCAAGTAGCGATTAGCCTGCTGGCAGGCGGTCCCGCGATCCGTCGCGGTGGCCCATGATAAATGGAAATGCTTTTAAACACGTGAACTTATCAGAAGTTTCCTGCTCACATGCCGGTAGCCATTGGTCGGGGCCGCCTGATAAGCTCGCGACTTTATTCGAATGCCCTTTTGGCGCATGAACAAGGAAATAGCATGAAACAGCATCGGTTGGCGGCGGCGGTGGCCCTGGTTAGCCTGGTACTTGCGGGTTGTGATTCGCAGACCAGCGTAGAGCTGAAAACCCCGGCGCAGAAAGCTTCCTACGGCATCGGCCTGAACATGGGCAAGAGCCTTGCCCAAGAAGGCATGGACGACCTGGACTCCAAAGCTGTTGCCCAAGGCATCGAAGATGCCGTCGGCAAGAAAGAGCAGAAGCTCAAGGACGATGAGCTGGTTGAAGCGTTTGCCGCACTGCAAAAGCGTGCTGAAGAACGCATGACCAAAATGAGCGAAGAGTCGGCAGCCGCTGGCAAGAAATTCCTCGAAGACAACGCCAAGAAAGACGGCGTCGTCACCACCGCTTCCGGTCTGCAGTACAAGATCGTGAAGAAGGCCGACGGCGCACAGCCTAAGCCAACCGACGTGGTGACTGTTCACTACACCGGCAAGCTCACCAACGGCACTACCTTTGACAGCTCTGTAGATCGTGGTAGCCCGATCGACCTGCCGGTCAGCGGCGTGATCCCGGGTTGGGTCGAAGGCTTGCAACTGATGCATGTTGGCGAGAAGGTCGAGTTGTACATCCCGTCCGACCTGGCCTACGGCGCCCAGAGCCCGAGCCCGGCGATTCCAGCCAACTCCGTGCTGGTATTTGACCTGGAACTGCTGGCCATCAAGGACCCAGCCAAGGCAGAAGCAGCAGACGCACCTGCTGCACCAGCCGCCAAGAAGTAATCGGCGCCTGAACACACAACGCCCCGTCTCGACGGGGCGTTGTTGTTTTCGGGGTTGTATCAAACGATGCAAAAATTTCTGTGGGAGCTGGCTTGTCGGGTCGCCGCATCGCTGTGATGACCGCCAGACGCTCAGCACTCCAAATGTGGGAGCTGGCTTGCCTGCGATGACGGCCTGCCAGCCTACACCTACTAACTGACACACCACGATCAACCTGTGGGAGCGGGCTTGCTCGCGAAGGCGGCCTGGCAATCAACACAGTTGGATTGTGTACATATCCATTGCTGCGGTAACGGCCACATAGGGTTCCGCCCTGACGGCGGCTCACTTTGCAAGAGCGGCAAAGTAAGCAAAACGCTCTTGCCCCACCACTCGGCACCTCGCTCAGGCTCGGTGTGCCCGTAATCCGCCAGTGATTTGGGGGGCCGCCGCCACGCGCCATCCATGGCGCGGGGCGGCTAAACCGGCATCCCTGCAGGTTTACCCCCCAAATCCCTGTCGAATTCCGGCCAGCGTGGTTTAACGGGGCGCCTAAGATCAAAAGCAGATCAAGATCAAGAGCGGCTCGCTTCGCATCGTGGTTAGCGTTGGCTGCTACAGCCTGTAAAGTTGTGTTGATGCGTAAGGCAATCGCAGGCAAGCCAGCTCCCACATTTGGAGCCCAGGGTGTCTGAGAGATAGGCATCGGCTGGCAGGCTGCCACGTCGTACCGGGTCGTGTAGATGTCTATGGCTATCGCTATCGCACGCCAGCCAGCCCCTACGTTGAAGCCTCTGCAAATCCAAACGAACGTCCGCAATCGGACACAGTCTGATATAAGACTCGAGCACGGGTAGCCGCACATACACGCCAAGTCAATGAATTCTTGGGTTTTTTTTTATGTGCGCAAAAAACGCCCGATCTGACTGTAGGCCTTGTAGTCCGTGGCTTTCAGCCGATAAAACAGGCTCTGTTCACAAGGTTATCCACAATTTGTGTGGATAACCTTTTATGTCGCCTGGAACTGGAGTGCCCTATGAAACCACCGTTCAATTTCACCCGTTTCCTGCCCATGGCCGCACGTCTGCTCGGCCGTGGCCGCCTGCCCACCCTGTTGTTTGCCGTCGCTGCCAAAGGCTCAAGCCAGGGCAATCGGCTCGGCCAGCTCAAGGATGATCTCAAATTGCTTCAGGCCCTGTGCCTGGCTTACTGGCGCGGCGAATACCGTGCGATCAGCCCGAAGGCGCTGATCTCGGTGGTGGCGGGGCTGATGTACTTTCTCAGCCCGATTGATGCGATTCCGGACTTTCTCCCCATGTTCGGCATGCTCGACGACATCGCCGTGCTGGCATGGGTCATGAAGACCCTGAGCGGCGAACTGAGCGCCTTTCGTGCGTGGCGCGATGCGCAACGCCCGGAAAAACTCGCAGTGGTTGAGCGCCTGCCAGCGACGCCTGAGCTGCTGGCCCGGGAAAACCCGCAAAAAAACTAATGATGCCGGGTATCCCCCGGCGACCTTCGTGGCTGTTAGGATTACACTTCTAAGGAAAGAGCTTACTTAGTAAGTGTTTTTATCCTACGGGGCAGTCATGGATATTCAGATCATTTCACGCGATGGCGCACCCGAATACGCGGTGTTGCCATGGGACCAGTACCAGGCGCTGCTAAAAGCTGCCGGTCAGCAGCAACCTACCCCTGCCGCCTCTACCGCCATTGATCAGGACCTGCGCCCGCTCGCAGCCCTGCGCGGCCTGCGTGAAGCCAAGGGGCTGGCTATCGAGACCCTGGCACGCACAGTGGGGATCAGCCCCTCATACCTTGGATTGATTGAAAGTGGTGAACGCCAGCCGGATGCCGCCATTCGCCGCAGCCTGGCTTGGGAATTGGGCGTAGCAGGTTGGAGGGATGAGTCTTGAGCCTACGTATTAGCCGTCAACACTGGGATGGGTTGCTCAACGAACTGGATCAGGCGCGGCGCAAGCGCCATTTGCTCACGTACCGTGCGCTGCTTGAGCGCCTGCAATTCCCCACGCCGGCCATGCAGACCCTGGCGGCGGCCCTGGAGCACCTGGCGGCGCTGGATGCCAAGGCCGAGCAGCCGCTGCGCAGTTCCCTGGTGATCAGCCAGGGTGCCAGCCGCCTGCCGCGCACCGGTTTTTTCGAATGTGTGGAGCGCCTGGGGCGGTTCAGCGGGCCTTCTGATGGCGTGGCCGCCGCGTCCTGGCATGCTTCCGAAGTGGTGCGGGTGTTCGAGTACGAGTATCCGGAGTCCGCCGAGGCCTAAAGCGCCTGGGAGCAGGTGTCCATGCTGTCGATCACGTGAATGCTGTAGCCCGCAACATCCTTGGCATGGTGCTTGGCTTGTGACGCCAGCTCTGCCAACTGGCTGGCATCGAGTTGTGCACAGGCCTGTGGATACAAATGCACCACGCCGATGGACAGCGACAGCAACGCATACTCCTGGCGCACGCCCTGGCGATTAAGGGCCACGAAGCACCCAGACTCCAGGTGTTCAGCGCGGTAGAAGCGTCGGCATTGGGTATGGAAGTCATCCAGCAACTGGTTGAGCCGCTTGCGCCAATCCTGCGGGCCCAGCACCAGCAAAAAATCATCCCCACCAATATGCCCGACAAAGTCGCGGCTGGGGTCTACCCGGTCGTTGAGGCACTGCGCCAGGCACAGCAGCACTTCATCCCCGCGCCCGTAGCCGTAGATATCGTTGAACGGTTTGAAACTGTCGATATCCACATAGCAGATCACCGACTCGCGCTGTTGCTGCAGTAGCCGGGTGAGGCACTGCTGGATCGGCACATTGCCAGGCAACAAGGTCAACGGGTTGGCGTAGCGGGCCTGCTGGATTTTCAGCTCCGTGATCAACTTGAGCACGTCGATGACCCGACCCAGCCCCAGGTAATCACCGTTCAGGGTGATGATGAAATCCTCTTCGATGCGTTGCCGCGCGCGGCTGGTCAATAAGCGGCTGACCTGCTGCAAGGACTGGCTCAGTTCCACCGCCAAAAAGTCATCGCTCATCAAGCGGCTGATGGGTTTACGTGCAAACAGATCGGTCGCGAACGGCTTGAGCAACGCGTCCGACAACGAGTGCCGGTGCACAATGCCGACCGGGCAACCGCGGCCGTCCAACACCGCCAGCGAGTTGAGGTTAGCCTGGCGGCGGAACGATTCCAGCACTTGGGCGGTGGCGGTGTCTTGATCCACGGCGGGCTGCTCATTGAGCAGGGCGCTCAGGTCACTGCCTTCGTCATTGAGGGCCAGCGTGGCGTTATCCGGCTTGGGCAACATCAGGCGCGCTTCCTGCGGTGGCTTTTCTTGAGGGCGGCAGAGTAGGTAGCCCTGGACCAGGTCGACACCCATCTCGGTCAACACCGCCAGTTCTTCCGGCAGCTCGATGCCCTCGGCAATCACTTGGGCGCGGGACGCCCTGGCGATCTGCAGGATCGAGCCGACAAACTCACGCTTGAGGGCGTCCTGGTGAATGCCGTCGATAAAGTGCCGGTCGATCTTCACGTAGTCCGGGCGCAGTTCGGACCACAACCGCAAGCTGGAATAACCGGCGCCCAAGTCATCCAGTGCGATGGCAAAACCCATGTCGCGGTAGTGGTGCAAGGCAGTTTGCAACAGCGCGAAATCGTCGGTGGGTGCCTGCTCGGTTAGCTCGATCACCACCTGGCTGGGAGAAATGCCGAAGTCGCGCAACAGTTGCAGCGTGCGCCCTGGCTGATGTGCGTTCTCCATCAAGGATTCGGGCGAGATATTGAGGAACAGCTTGCCGGGCAGTTTCTGCTCGCTGAAGCGCCGGCATGCACTCTCTCGACACGCCATGTCCAATTCGCTCAGGCGCCCGGCGTGGCTGGCCACCGAGAACAGTGCGACGGGGGAGTGCAGCGGGCTGTTGGACGGGCCACGACTGAGGGCTTCATAACCGAGGATGCGTCGCTCTGACAGACAGATGATCGGTTGGAACAGGCTGTGCAAACTGCCTTGAGCCAGGATTGAGCCCAATGCATTCAGCTGTTCGGTCATGGTCATGGCGGTCTCGATCAAAAAAAAGGACCGCAGGCGTAAACCTGCGGTCCTTTTATTTCACGACAGAATGATGTCTATATGATGACACTCCGAGGAGCGATCACATTAAATCGCCATCATTTACTGCTTGGCCACCTGCTTGGTGATTTTCAGATAATCCAGCAGGATCCGGCCAGTCTCGGCCAAGTAAGCGTCGTCTTCCGGCTTGGTTTTATCCGCCTCGGTCGGCAGCGCGTCTTCATCTTCTTTCTTCAGCTCTTTGAGCGGGTCTTCACCCTTGGCCTTGCGGCGGGTGTTTTCCAGCACCAGTTGCTGATTCTCGATGCTGGAGTGCTGTGCACGGCGATCCGCTTCGTTGAGGCTGACGGTCTTCTCTTCCATCAGCTTCTTGGCCAGGGCCAGCTTGTCGCGAATAAACACGAACTCGGCGTCCTTGGCAGAGCGGGTGTCATGGTCAGCCTTCAACTGAGCCAGGAAGGGCTTGAACGGATCCGACGCCGGCTTGATCGCAGGGCGGATGGTGTCCCACGGCATGGCTTCAGGCAGGGCACTTTCGCCGATTTCCTTGGTGTCGATGATCGACGGGAAATCGATATCCGGCAGTACGCCCTGATGCTGGGTGCTCTGCCCGGATACCCGGTAGAACTTGGCCAGTGTCAGCTTAAGCTCGCCATGGTTCAGCGGTTGGATGGTCTGCACGGTGCCTTTGCCGAAGGTCTGGCCGCCGATGATCAATGCACGGTGGTAGTCCTGCATGGCACCGGCGAAAATCTCCGAGGCCGAGGCCGAGAGACGGTTGACCAGCAGCGCCATCGGCCCTTTGTAGAAGGCCCCTGGGTTCTCGTCTTCGAGCACGTCGACACGGCCGTCAGCGTTGCGTACCAACACGGTCGGGCCCTTGTCGATAAACAGGCTGGTCAGCTCGGTAGCTTCCTGCAGGGAGCCGCCGCCGTTGTTGCGCAGGTCGATGACCACACCGTCGACTTTCTCTTTCTGCAGTTCTGTCAGGATTTTCTTCACGTCGCGGGTGGTGGACTTGTAGTCCGGATCACCGGCGCGGAACGCCTTGAAGTCCAGGTAGAAGGCCGGGATTTCAATCACGCCCAGCTTGTAGTCCTTGCCATCCTGCTTGAGGTTGAGGACTTTCTTCTGCACGGCCTGGTCTTCGAGCTTCACCGCTTCACGGGTGATGGACACGATCTTGCTGGTCTGGTCGTTCGGTGCATTGGTGTGCGGAATCACTTCCAGGCGCACCACGCTGCCTTTAGGCCCACGGATCAGCTTGACCACTTCGTCCAGGCGCCAGCCAACCACATCGACCATCTCTTTGTCGGCCTGGGCCACGCCGATGATCTTGTCGGCGGGTGCTACTTGCTTGGTTTTGTCAGCAGGGCCTGCCGGCACCAAACGTACGATCTTTACCTGGTCATTGTCGCTTTGCAGGACGGCACCGATGCCTTCCAGGGACAGACTCATATTGATATCAAAATTTTCCGCGTTATCTGGCGACAGATAATTGGTGTGCGGGTCGTAGGACATCGCAAAGGTGTTGATGTAGGCCTGGAAGATATCCTCGGCACGGGTCTGGTCCAGGCGCGCCAGCTGGTTTTTGTAGCGCTTGGTCAGCAGTTCTTGAATGGCCTTGGGCTCTTTGCCGGCGATCTTCAAGCGCAGCACTTCGTCCTTGACGCGTTTGCGCCACAGGTCGTCCAGGGCTGCGGTGCTGGTCAGCCAAGGGGCGTCCTTGCGGTCTACCAGAAGGGTTTCTTTCTGGGTGAAATCGAGTTTGTCGACGCCCTTGTTCAGCTCACCCAACGCGAAGTCCAGACGCGCTTTGACGCGGTCCAGGTAACGCTTGTAGATGGTGAAGCCGGGTTGCAGGTCGCCGCTCTTGAGGAAGTCGTCGAATTGGGTCTTCCACTTGTCGAACTCAGCGATATCGCTGGCCAGGAAGTAGCTGCGCGAGGGGTCCAGCAGCTTGAGGTAGCTGTCGTAGATGATCACCGAGCGAGCGTCGTCCAGCGGCGGCTTGCTGTAGTGATGGCGCTTGAGCAACTCGACGACGTTAAGGCTGGCAATCACCTCATCGCGATCAGGCTGAAGGTTGTCCCAGCTATTGGCTGCGAACGTATTGGTCGACATCGACGCGAAGCCGAGACCAATGAAAAAAGCGAGGGCGGTGCTGGGGAACAGATGCTTCATGCTGATTCGACGCGGGGGCAATTGATAACGCATATTAGGCCGTCTTTGAGGGAGCCGGTTCCATATGGTCCGGTCGCATAATGCAAAAAGCCCGGCGCTACAGCACCGGGCTCAGTCCAGACTCACTATGGAGGCACTGTGAAAGCATTGCAAGGCGTTGACGGTGATGTGGGGGGCTAGAACAACCTCGTCCTACGTCCGGTGTAGTCCATATTGCCAATAGCCTGACCGAATCCTAGATTGAAATGCAGTCAGTGTGGGAGCTGGCTTGCCTGCGACAGCGGTGCAACAGTGAAGAATTCTTCATCTGGCGCACCGCTGTCGCAGGCAAGCCAGCTCCCACAGGTTGATGTCTATTGATTCAGGTCCAGTGGTGGATCGGCCAGCCGGCCTGTTCGGCATGGGCGCGCAACACCGGGTCCGGGTTCACCACCTGCGGGTGATCCACCTTGAGCAGCAGCGGTAAATCATTGCGCGAGTCCGAATAGAAATAGGCACCTTCAAGGGTTTCGCCTTCCTGCTCCAGCCATTCCAGCAACCGCGTGATCTTGCCTTCACGGTAAGTCAGTACACCCTCTGTCTTGCCGTCGTATACCCCATGGCTGACGCTCAGGTTAATCCCCAGCACTTCCTCGATACCGATACGCGCAGCAATCGGCGTGACCAGGTGAGTGCCCGAAGCGGAAATCACCAGGATCCGGTCACCGTTCGCGCGGTGGCGGGCGATGGTCTTGGTGGCGTCGCTGTAGATCAGCGGCTCGATCACGTCCTCGACCCACGGCTCCACCAGGTGCTCGATTTCTTCCGGGGTTCGGCCGATCATCGGCTCCAGGCTGAAATCCATGAAATCTTCCATCAACAGCTTGCCCTGGCTGTAGGCATCCATCAGCTCGTTGTTCCTGCGCATGAATGACTCAGGGTCTACCCAGCCGAGGCGGCCCATCTGTTCGCTCCACAGCGTGGCGCAGTCGCCGTGGATCAAGGTGTCGTCCAGATCAAAAATTACCAATGCCATCGGTGATGCTCTCTCTCAATAGGTCGCTGCCTGTCAGGCTACTTCACACAGTGCGCTGGGGTCGATGGAAAGTGCCAGGCGTTGGCCGTCCGGATGCAGGTCGTCGGCCGAACGATTGAGCACGTCCACCACCAGCTCGACACCACGGGCTTCGATGCGGTAGCGAATCACGTTACCCAGCAGGCTGTGGCTACGCACCAACGCATCGAGCTCGCCACTGCGGCTCAACTCGATGGCCTCGGGGCGAATCGCGATGCGCCCGCTGATCGGTCGCTGCAGCAGTTGGCTGGCCTTGTCGGCATCGAGCAGGTTGTAGTTGCCGATAAACCCGGCAGCGAACACATCCACCGGCGCGGTATAGAGGGTTTCGGCATCGCCGCTCTGCACGATCTTGCCCTGGTTCATCAAAAAGATGCGGTCGGACATGGTCAGCGCTTCTTCCTGGTCATGGGTCACAAAGATCGTGGTCAGCCCCAGCTCGCGCTGGATCTGGCGGATCTGCTCGCGCAAGTGCTTGCGAATACGTGCATCCAATGCCGACAGCGGTTCATCCAGCAACAGCAGGCGCGGGCGGGTCACCAGGGAGCGGGCGAGGGCGACGCGCTGGCACTGGCCACCGGACATCTGGTGCGGATAGCGGCCGGCCAGGTCCTTGAGTTCCACCAGTTGCAGCACTTCTTGCACGCGCTTGTGACTGTCGTCGGCGTTGACCTTTTGCATGCGCAGGCCGAAGGCAACGTTCTGTTCCACAGTCATGTTGGGGAACAACGCGTAGCTCTGGAACACCATGCCGATCTGGCGTTTCTGTGGGCTCAGGGGCACGATGTCCTGACCATCCAGGAGGATTTGGCCACTGTCCACCGGCGTAAGCCCGGCGATGCAGCGCAGCAGGGTGGATTTGCCGCAACCGGACGGGCCGAGCAGGGTGACGAACTCGCCTTTGGCGACCTCGCAATTGATATCGCTGAACACCGGGGTGCCGGCGTAGCCTTTTTGCAGGTGTTGGACGCTGACGAAGCTCATTGGCTTTTGTCCTTGTTCAAGAGAGTGGCGGCCCAGGTCAGTACCAGCACGAAGAAGAAATAAGAGATCACCACGGCGCTGGTGAAATGGCCACTGCTGTTGCGCATGTTGTTGAGGTACACCTGCAGGGTTTCGTAGCGGGTGCCGACGAGGATGTTGGCGAACACGAACTCGCCGAACAGGAACGAGAACGACAGCAGCAGCGCCACCATCAGGCCCTTGCGCAGGTTGGGCAGCACCACCAGGATCGCGGCCTGCCAGGTGCTGGCGCCGAGCAGTTGCGAAGCGTCCATCAGGTCGCGCAGGTTGATGGCTTGCAGGTTGTTGGTGATCGCGCGGTACATGAACGGCAGCGCGACGGTGAAGTAGCAGCCGATCAAAATCCATGGCGTGCCCACCATCGCCAGCGGCCCGGAACCGTACAGTTGCAGCAGACCCACCGAGGACACCACCGGCGGCACCGCAAAGGGCAGCAGGATCAGGATGTTCATCAGCGCGTCGAGCTTGGGAAAGTGGTAATGCACCACGAACAGCAGCGGCAAGATCAACACCACCGAGAGGATAAGTGCGCCCACGCAGACCAGCAACGATTGCCCGAAGGCCATCAGAAAGCGCGGGTCGCTCCACAGCTGTACATACCATTTCACGCTGAAGCCGGCGGGCAGGATGGTTGCCGACCAACTGCTGGAAATCGAGTAGACAAAAGTGCCCACCAGCGGCAGCACCAGGATCAGGAACAACAGGTACACCACCACCCGATGGTAGAGGGAGGCCGTACCGGCTTCAGCGCGAGACATGGTAGCTCCTCTTGAGCAGCAGTTGGTGCACCACCGTGACCACGGTCATCAGCGCCACCAGCACCACGGCCAGGGCGCTGGCCATGTTCGGGTCCAGCGACACATCGCCGGAGACCAGGCCGGCAATGCGAATTGGCAGCACGTTGAAGTTGCCGGTAGTAAGCGCATAGACCGTGGCGTAGGCGCCCAGGGCATTGGCCAGCA
This sequence comes from Pseudomonas sp. MF6751, assembly GCF_016613265.1. Lineage (NCBI taxonomy): Bacteria > Pseudomonadati > Pseudomonadota > Gammaproteobacteria > Pseudomonadales > Pseudomonadaceae > Pseudomonas > Pseudomonas sp. MF6751. Next base: position 26,147 of record NZ_JAENSV010000045.1, on the reverse strand, counting down.
GGATCACAAAGGTGCCGAGCAGGGCCGGGGTGAGCACCGGCAGGCCGATATGGCGCCAGAACTGCCAGCCATTCGCACCGAGCAGCGCGGCAGATTCGCGCCAGTCTTCGCGCAATGCGTCAAAGGCCGGGTAGAGCAACAGTACGCCGAGGGGGATCTGGAAATAGGTATAGAGGATGATCAAGCCGGTTTTCGAGTACAGGTTGAAGTCCTCGATGATCCCGGCCTGCTTGAGCATGAGGGTGATGCTGCCGTTGAACCCCAGCAGGATGATGAACGCGAAGGCCAGGGGCACGCCGGCGAAATTGCTGGTCATGTTGGCGAACGCGGTGACGAAGTTGCGCAGCGGCGAATCCACTCGGCGCAGTGAGTAGCTGCCCAGGGTGGCGATGATGATGCCGAAGATGCTGGAGTAGAAACTGATCTCCAGGCTGAACTGGATGGCCTGCCTGTAGAACTTCGAGGTGAAAATGCGGGTGAAGTTTTCCAGGCTCCAGCCGGCCTCGTCGGTTTGCAGGCTGCTGATCAGCACCCACACCAGCGGTGCGATCTCGAACACGATAAAGAACAGTGCGAAGGGCAGCAGGCATAACAGGGCCAGCCATTTGCCGCGGGTCAGTGCATTCACTTGAGCAGCTCCCGGCACACAGGTTTGTCGTGGGGCACGCCGAGCAGTTCGCAGACGGTGCCGCACAGGTCGGTCTGTTTAGGCACGGCGTCGGTGTCCAGGCTGAAGGCGTCACCGATGACAAACAGTGGCACTTCCCGTTCTTCGCGCAATAGGCCGTTGTGGGAGCGGTCGTTGTTCATGCCATGGTCGGCGGTGACCAGTATCTGGTAACCGGCATCGAGCCAGCCTTGCAGGTAGTCGGCCAGGATAATGTCAGCCGAACGCGCGCTGTTGCGGTATTGCGCAGTGTCGAGGCCATGCTTGTGGCCGGCGTCGTCGATGTTCATCGGGTGCACCAGCAAAAAGTTTGGCGCGTGCTTGAGCCGCAGGCTTTCGGCGTCGGCGAACAGGTGGGAATCGGGGTAGTGGTCATTCCAGTAGAAATGCCCGTGCTGGATCGCCAGGGCCTTGTCGTCGGTATGACGATCGCGGGCGGCGAGAAAGGGCGTGCGGTTATACAACTCGCTGACCCAGTGGTAAGCCGCCGCAGCGGTGCTCAAGCCGGCGTCGGTGGCGTAATGGAAAATGCTGCGCTGGGTGGACAGGCGCGAGACGTTGTTGTGCACAATACCGCTTTGGATCGGCGGCACGCCGGTGAGGATGCATTCATACAACGGGCGGGACAGGGCAGGCAGTTCACATTCCAGTGTGTAGAGGGCTGCGCGTCCTGCGCCGACGTAGGCCTGCAAGTGCCCCATGGCGTGCCGGGCAACCTCGAAGTTGAGGCCGTCGAGCACCACAAGGATGACATTGTGCTTCATGGGGGCTGGGGCTCCGCAACAGAGGGTATGGCTCAGTATCAACTTGGAAGGGGATCAAATGTGGGAGCTGGCTTGTTGTGGCGAGCAAGCTTGCTTGCGCTGGGGTGCGGACCACCCCCAAAAAGCCGGCTCCAGCTACGCTGTCGAGCGGGAGCAAGCTCCCTCGCCACAGCAAGCCAGCTCCCACACTGACCGCCTTTGGATCAGAGATACCGATTACTTCATTTCTACGATGACCTGCTCGTTCCACATCTGTGGCAGCTTCTTGGACGTCGCTTCCCAGGCATCGGCATCCTTGATCGGCTGCGGGTTGGCCTTGGTGTACTGCTCGCCAGGAATCAGGTTTTTGGCAACGTCCGCCGGCAGTTTCAAGTCGGTTTCAGCCCGGATCGGACGCGCATTGCCGCGTGCCAGGTTGAGCTGGCCGGCATCGCTGAAGATATATTCGCGGGTGAGCTTGGCGGCGTTCGGGTGCTTGGCGTATTTGTTGATGATGGTGGTGTAGCCGGATTTCACCGAGCCATCCGAGGGGATCAGCACCACGTAGTCATCCGGGTTGGCCATCTTGGCCTTGTAGCTCAGGCCGTTGAAGTCCCAGACGAGACCCACTTCGACTTCGCCTTTTTCCATGGTGGCGATGGTCGGGTTGGAGAGCGAGAGGCGACCTTGCTGGGCGATCTTGGTGAAAAATTGCAGGCCCGGCGCGATGTTTTTCTCGTCGCCTTTGTTGGCGATGGCTGCGGCGAGTACTGCGTTCGAAGCCTGGGCGGCGGTGCTCACGTCACCCACCGAGACCTTGTATTTACCGGTTTGCAGGTCAGCCCAGGTGGTGGGCACTTCGGAGCCGTGCAGCAGCTTCTTGTTGACGATAAAGGCGATGGTGCCGGTGTAGGCCAGGGCCCAGTGACCGTCCTTGTCTTTCGCCCAATCCGGCACCTGCGCCCAGGTGGACGGTTTGTACGGCTGGGTGACTTCCTGTTTCACCGCGATCGGGCCGAAGGCTGCGCCCACGTCACCGATGTCGGCGCTGGCATTATCTTTTTCGGCTTTGAACTTGGCGATTTCCTGGGCCGAGCTCATGTCGGTGTCGATGTGCTTGAGGCCGTAGGTCTTGGCCAGGTCTTCCCAGGTGCCTTTCCAGTTGGCCCAGTCATCGGGCATGCCGACGCTGTTGACGGCGCCTTCCGCTTTGGCGGCGGCTTCCAAGGTTTTTAGATCGTTATCAGCAGCCATGGCGGCGGTGCACATGGCAATGGTCGAGCCTAACAGTGATGCCAGGAAAAGCTGTTTCATCCGAAGCTCCTTTGGGCGTTTTCAACGCGGCGTTTTATCTGAACGTTAGCGGTGGTTTGGTCTAGGTCAGCAATACCTGAGCCAATCTAGGCCCCCTGGATGACAGTTTCATGTCGATGTCGTTTTTGAAGCGCTGATGTCGCTTAGCTCCCACTTAGCGTAGACCATGCCCAAGTGCCCGCAGGCCCTGGACTTGGCCGATGTATTGCAGGGGGTGGTAGAGGCAGTCGACAGCCTTTGTCATCTGTCGGTCATGTGGAGTGCCTAGGCTGGCACACAGCAGCAAAAGCCCAGATAGAGCGCGTTTTGTGCACCTGAACGGTGCTGGTCTAGTCCAGATAGGTAACGTTGATGCGTGATGAGGCAATCAAGGCGGTAACTTCCATCGGCCTGGCGCTGCAGGAGCAGATCGACCATGGCCTGTTGCCGCCTGCCAGCAAACTGCCCGCCGAACGCAAGCTCAGCGAGTTGTTTGGTACCACTCGGATTACCGTGCGGGAAGCCTTGTTACAACTGGAGGCCCAAGGGCAGATCTACCGCGAAGAGCGTCGGGGTTGGTTCGTCTCACCGCCACGGCTGGCTTATAATCTGATGCAGCGCAGCCATTTTCACGCGATGGTCAGCGACCAGGGGCGTGAGGCTTCCACGCAGGTCATTTCCGCACGCTTGCAACCGGCGTCGGCGGCGGTGTGCGCGTGGTTGCAGTTGCCGGCGTTGTCGAGCGTGATCCAGATTTGCCGGGGACGCAGGATTGACGGGCGCCTGGTGTTGTATGTGGAGCACTATCTGAACCCGCAGTATTTTCCGGGGATCCTGGCGTGTGATTTGAATCAGTCGATGACTGAGCTGTATGCCAGCAAATATGACTTGCACTACGGGCGGGTGCGTTTCGAGATTGTGCCGACCTCACTGCCGGTGGAAGCAGCCGCTGCGCTGCGCGTCTCGGTAGGCAGCCCGGGCTTGCGCATCGCCCGGGTCAATTACGACCAGCATCAACGCCTGATCGATTGTGACCTGGAGTTCTGGCGGCATGATGCGATTCATGTGGGTGTGGATGTGGTGTAGCGGCTGGTGCACCGCGAACCCATGTGGGAGCTGGCTTGCCTGCGATGGCATCGACGCGGTAGGCCTGACAAACCGAGGCGCCCGCATCGCAGGCAAGCCAGCTCCCACATTGAACCGAGTTTATCCCTGACGGATCGGTGGTTTGCCTAGGGCGTAAGAGCCTTGATCACTTGATCTACATTGGTTTCCAACTCCGTCACCGGGTCGGCACCGTCCACATTCAATACCAACAGTCTGGAGCCGCCGGCAGTGATGGCGGTTTTGACTGCATCGCTGGGTTGACGGTGATGCAGCACCACCGCCACATCGTTGTCCTTCAACGCGCTGCTGAGTTTTTGCAGCGCCTCGGGCGTCCACTCGGCATCGGGCCGTGCATCGGTGCCGAGCACTTCCAGGTTCAGGCTGCTGACCAGGTACGCGAAGTGATCGCTCAAGCTGAACACACTCAGGTTGTCGGCCTTGGCCAAGCGCGCCTCGCTGTCGGCGGTGAGCTTGAGTAAACGCTGTTTGAGCGCGGCCAGGTTAGCGTCGATCCTGGGTTTGGCAGCCGGGGCCAGGCGGCTCAGGTCGGCGGCCATCACGTCGGCCATGCGCCCCATATTGTTGCTCGATTGCCAGGGTTGGCTGTTCAAACCGTCGGTGACACCCGGTTGTACTGCGATACCCGGCAAGCCGCCGTCCACCGGGCGTGCGGCATCGACTTCGACGATGCGGATATTGCTGCGCCGCGCCACGGGGTACAGCGGGTCATCGGCCCACAGCGAGCGCAGGCCGATGGCCGCGTCGGCGTCCAGCGCCAACTTGTTCAGTGCCGCAGCACCGCGGCCGGTGAAGTAGGACACCTGCCGCGAACCGGGCAGGTTGGCCGGCGCGGCGCGTTCAAGCGCTACGTTGGTGCCTTTGAGCAGCGCCTCGGCCAAGCCGTAGGTAATCGGCAGCGAGGCCAGCACCTTGACCGGCTGCGTGGTCTTGGTCAGGGCTGCGTGACCGAGGCCCTGGTTGACTTTGAAGTCCTTGGCGTCGAAACCGTCGACGGCCAGCGCCGACGTACTCATCAAGCAAGCGATGGCCAGGGCCAGTGGGCGAAAGACAGGGCGCATTATCCAAGATTCCCTTTGAGGCTGGGCACAACGCCACGGGCGATGGCGGCGAAGGCGAAGGCGATACCGGCAACCAGAATGATGGCGGCGCCGGATGGGATGGGCAGGTCGAAGATGATCGGCAGCAGGATGCCGCACAGGGTGCTGACGGTAGCGATCAACACCGAGATCCAGAAAAACCCTTTGAGTGACTGGCTCAACAGGCGCGCCGCAGCGGCAGGAATCACCAGCAAGGCGCCGACCAGGATTGCGCCGATGACCTTGACCGCGGCAACGGTGATCAGGGTCACTAGGATCACGAACAGGTAGTCCAGGCTTTTCACCGCCACCCCGCGCACTGCCGCCAATTGCGGGTTGAAACTGGCCAGCATGATGCGGTTGTACAGCGGCAATGCCAGGGCCATCACCAGCGAGCCGACAATGGCCAGTACCAGCAGATCGTTGCCGTTGACCGTCAGCACTGAGCCAAACAGCACGTTCTCGAGAATGTGCACGTTGATCTTGCCGGCCAGGATCAGCAGCAGGCTTGCCCCCAGTGCCAGGGACACGGACAGGAACACGCCGATCAAGGTATCGGGCGCCAGGCCGGTGCGGTTGCGCAGGTAATTGAGCAGGATGCCGAACAGCAGGCAGTAGCCAAACAGGCTGCCATAAGGCCCGGTATAGGGTTCTCCCAGCAGGATGCCCACGGCCACGCCGGTCAGCGCGGCATGGCCGACCGCTTCGGAGAAAAACGCAAAGCGCTTGACCACCACCAGCGTGCCCAGGCCGCCGAGTACCGGGCCGATCAACAAGCCGGCGAGCAGGGCGTTGACCACAAACCCGTAGGCCAGGGCTTCGGGCAGGTAACCGGAAGAGGCCCAGCCCTGGACCATCAAGCGAAAGGCTTCATAACTCATGGCGCCGGGCTCCGAGGGTGGGTGGAGAACAGAGTGAGCAGGCGGTCCGGGGTCAGCGCCTCTTTCGGTGTGGCGTCGAACAGCACGCGGCGGTTCAGACCGGTGACGCGGTCGGCCAGGCGGCCAACGGCCTCCAGGTCGTGCTCGATCCACAGCACCGTAATCCCAGCCAGGCGCCAGTCGTTCAATAGCCGTTCGAACACCTGGATACCCGCCTCGTCGAGGGCCGACATCGGCTCATCCAGCACCAGCAACTGCGGCGCCGGAATCAGCCCCTGGGCCAGCAGTACGCGCTGGCGCTCACCTCCGGACAACGCGCCCATGCGGCGCTTGCGCTTGTCTTGCATGCCGACGCGCTCAAGGGCATCGCCAATCGCTGTTGCGTAATGCCTGGACAGGCCCAGAAACGCCGGGCGACGCTGGCACATGGCAGCCATGAAATCGTCCACAGTCATCGGCAAGCCCCGGTCAAATTCCAGCGCCTGGGGCACGTAACCGATGGTGCCGGGTGTGGTTGGCCATTCCAGGCTCAAACGCCCCTGGTGCGGCGTCTGCCCCAACAGGGTCTTGATCAGCGAGCTTTTGCCGCCGCCGTTGGGGCCGACCAGCGCATGGATGCTGCCCGGTTGTACCTGGAAACTCACGCCATCAAGGATCACGGTGCGCCCCAGGGTCAGCGAGACCTGGTCGAAGTTCAGGGTGGGGCCGACGCTGACGGGGTTCAGTTGCTGTGCGGCGGTCATGCTCCCGACTCCTGAATCGCCCGTACTACGGTGTTGAGGTTGCCGGTCATCTCCACTTCGTACTTCTCGGCGCTGTATTCGCCGTAGGAAATATGCGACAGCGGGTACAGCTTGACCCCGGATTCACGCTGGATGGTATCGACGTAGGTGGACGGGAAATCCATCTCCGAGAAGATCACTTTCACATCCAGAGCACGCAGTTCATCGATGGTCTTTTTCAGCTGGCTGGGGCTTGGTTCGATACCGTGGGCCGGTTCGACCACGGCGGTGACCTCCAGGCCAAACTCGCGCAACAGGTAGTCGTAGGCCGCGTGTACGGTGGCGACGCGCAGGTCCGGGTTGGGCGCGCTGGTCAGCTTGGCCAGGGCGTCGGCGCGCATCTGACGCAGGCGCTTGCCGTAGGCGCGGGCGTTCTGGGTGTAGGTTTTGGCGTTGTCCGGGTCGAGCTTGCCCAACTCACGGGCAATGTTATTGACCTGGGCAATCGACGCGCTGATTGACAGGAAGGTGTGCGGGTTGACCACCTTGCCCGCACCGCGTGCCGCGTTACCGGTAGCGGCGAGCAGCGGCACGTTGGCGTTGGCTTCGATCACCGGGATGTCCGGGCGCTCGCTGGTGGCGATCATGCGGTCGGCGAAGTCGTCATGGCCGACGCCGTTGAGCACGATCACATCCAGGGTGCCGATGCGCTTGATGTCTTCGGCGCGCGGCTCGTAGGCGTGGGGGTTGAAACCGGCGGGAATCAGCGGCACCACTTCGGCCTTGTCGCCCACGATATTGGCTACATAGCTGTAATAGGGGTGCAAGGTAATGCCGATACGCAGGCGCTTGGCCGCCTCGGCATTGGCAAGGGGGGCGAGCATCAGGCTGAACAGGCCAACCAGCAACAGGCGCAACAGGGGCGATGACATAGACATGGGCAATCGGTCTTCTCGTTCAGTGACGGTGCTGGCGGGTAACGCCGGCATCGAATTGCGCGACCACCTGCTGCCAGCCGGCCGCGATCAGCGCCTGGTCAGTGAGGTCGGATGGGGCGGCAAGGTTGGCGCTGCGGTTGAGCCAGATATCCGGCTCACTGCCTTGCACGCGCATCAGCAGCGAACCGCTGGTGGCCGGCGCCTGGCTCAAGCCCAAGTAGGCAGCCGGTGCCAGCAGCTGCCAGCGGTGGCCGCCGCGGCTTACTGAGCTAGCGTCCTGGGCAAAGGGAGCGAAGCCTTCTTCGGCCAGTTGCTCAGGCGTCGGCAGGGCGCTGTGTTCCTGCTGCAACAGGTGGATTTCATCCAGGGTCACCCGCAGGTCGGCGTAGATGCCTTGCTCGGCCGCGCTCAGGTCGCGGCGGGCGTCCAACTGATGGCTTGGCACCGCCGCGACTTCCTGGGTTTCCCCATGCAGCGCCACGACCGTGCCCGCCACAGCGAGGATGATCAGACACAACAGCAACACATAAAGGGTTTCGTGGCCCGCGCCCGCGGGGCGTACAACCTGTGTGGTACTCATTGCGACGGGATATCCGCTTGGTCGATTTCCACCACGTGGCCGGGGCCGGCATCGAATAGCACGTAGAACTCGGCGGCGGGCTTCTTGAAGGTCAGGGTCGAATCCTCGCCGAGCTTGCCCGGCACCAGGATGGTTTCGTCGTAGCCGATCACATCCAGGGTTACGCCGGGGGCGCCACTGCCGTCGGAGAAGCCGCCTTTGCACTGGATCTGCTCACCGGGGATTTCCTTGCATTCGCACATCGGGTTGTGGGCGAAGGCGGTGGTGCTCAGGCCGGCGCACAGCAACAGCGCGGCGCGGGTGAAGCGCTTGAACGTCATGGTTTGACTCCTTGCTTGTTCAGCCAGGCAATGGTGGCAGGCGAGGCCTGGCTCAGCGGGATGGAACCCTGGTGCATGCTGCCGTCCCACCCTTCCATGGTCACCCATATTTCGGCGTCCGCCGGGGTGCGTTCGGGGATCGGCAGGGCGGCGCCCATACGGTACGGCGTGCCGAAGAAGATCACTCCGGCGGCGCGCAGGCTGCGGGGTTTGCCGATACGCAGGTAAGTGGCCTTGACCTGCTCGGCACAGGTATCGCACAGGGCAGCGTTGAAGAACTTCATCGGGCCAGCCGGGTTCGGGCTCGGGCCTTCGTTGCGAAACTCGGCCAGCGTCAGGCTCCAGGGGCCGACTTGCACCTGCCCGGCCACGCGCTCGCCGATGCCGGTATCCCCGCGAAACAACGCGGCGTCGGCAAAGTATTTGGGCATGAACCCCAGCGGCACCAGCAACAGCAGGATATTGATATGGAAACGCCATTTCAGCCAAAAGGCGCGCAGCGGGGACGGGGGTACGGTTGCGACCTTGCTCATCGCTGAGCCTCCGAGGTGTCGGCGTGCATGGCCGGGATGGGCGCATGCTGACGTTGCGTCTTGGCCTCGCGCTTGAGGGCGTTGAGGGTGGCCAGGGCGGTGCGCTTGGTCCAGATCAGCAGGCCGCTCAACACCATCATGCTCAGCACCAGGCCGAAGAATGCCCAGATCAGCTTGATCCACAAACCGCCAAAGTCCCCGGTGTGCAGTGGGCGCATCGACTCGGTGACGAATTCCAGCGGGGTACGGTCGGACAACAGGTTCGAGACCGCGATTTCACCGTCATAGGGGTTCAGCTGTGCGGTCTGGAACATCAACGGGTACCAGCCACGCCCGCCGATCTGCAGGTGGCTGTAGGCGTTGCTTGGCATGAACACAAAGCTGGCATCCAGGCCGGGGATTCGCTCGGCGGCGATGTCGATCGCCTTGTCGATAGGGATCATCGGTGCCGGCACGCCCGGCGCCGACAGCGGCACCTTATCCCGTGCGATCACTGGCACGATGGGTTCACTGGAAATGGATATCTGGTTGTCGCCCAGGACAGCCTCGATCAGGAACCAGGTGCCGGTGATAGAAATGACCGCGATAAACCAGATCGACCAGATGCCGCTCAGGCGGTGAAAGTCGCCCCAGAAGATTCGCGCGCCGTGGCGGATGCGCAGGGTAGGGCGCAGGAAGCCTTTCCAGAAGCGCTTGTACACCACCAGCCCGGTGATCAGCGAGGCGAGCAGCGGCAAGCCCAACGCGGACACCAGGTACCAGCCCCAACTGTACCCATTGGTGAACGGCACTAGCCACCAGCCGTGCAGGGCACGAGTGAATTGCTGGAAGTTGAACGAGGGGCTGATGCCTTGGATCGCTCCGGTATAGGGGTTGGCATACACCTCCACGGAGCGCCCATCCGGGTAGCTGAGGCCAACGCTTAGCGCGAAGTGCGACTCATCCGGGCGGATGATGGACTGGACGATAGCCTTGGGTTCATCGCGCTTGATGGCCGCGATCACCTGGTCAAAGCTCAACGGCTGGGCTTCATCCGACGGCTTGCTGGCGCGGATATCCGGGTTGGCCAGCCACACGATTTCCTGGCTCACCACGGCCAGGGTGCCGGTGACGCAGACGATCAGTACAAAGAACCAGATGGGCAACGCCAGCCAGCTATGAACGAGAAACCAGAGTTTGGAGCGTGACTTCTTCGACATATGAATGAGGGTCTTGATCGGAGGGGGCGATGGAGGCCCGGAAAAGGCCAGTCGTAGCTTTTGCTGACGCGACAGGCTGTATCTAAGTTAAGACGGATGAGAATGAGAAATCCCTAAGGCGTATATGAAAGAAAATGTTTCAGGATTGCATTCAGGGTATGGCGTAACCCTGTGGGAGCTGGCTTGCCTGCGAAGACGGCTTGACAGTCAACACAGTCGGACCGTGTACATATCCATTCCTGCGGTAACGGCCACTTAGGGTTCCGCCCTGACGGCGGCTCACTTTGCAAAAGCGGCAAAGTAAGCAAAACGCTCTTGCCCCACCACTCGGCACCTCGCCCAGGCTCGGTGTGCCCGTAATCCGCCAGTGGTTTGGGGGGTCGCCGCCACGCGCCATCCATGGCGCGGGGCGGCTAAACCGGCATCCCTGCCGGTTTACCCCCCAAATCCCTGTCGAATTCCGGCCAGCGTGGTTTAACGGGGCGCCTAAGATCAAAAGCAGATCAAGATCAAGAGCGTCTCGCTTCGCATCGTGGTTACCGTCGGCTGCTACAGCCTACAAAGTTGTGTAGATACCTATGCTGCGATGACATCGACTCGATCCAACGGATGCACCGAGTCGTCTCATTGCAGGCAAAACCAGCTCCCACATGGGAGGTGCATTGCGCTGCAACTATCAGCCTTGCTTGAACAACTCCATGGCGCGCTGGCGGATCTGCTCCTCGGTGAGGTCTTCCTTGTGTGTGGCCAGGAACCAGAGATGACCGAACGGATCTTTCACGCTCGCAGAGCGGTCGCCATAAAACTGATCCTTCGGCTCGGACACCACGGTGGCGCCGGCATCAACCGCTCGTTGAAATTGTGCATCCACATCTTCCACATACAGATGCAGACCAATGCTGGTGTGCTCATCCGGATTGCGCAGGGCCATTTGATCGCAGGGCGTACCGAGCATCAGCGACGAATCACCAATCCGCAGTTCGGCATGACCCACCCTGCCGTCGGGCATGTCCAGGCGCATGACTTGCGTGGCGCCAAAGGCTTTTTTGTAGAACTCGATGGCCTCGCCCGCTTTGTCGATGCCCATATAAGGTGTGAGGCTGTGATAACCGTCGGGAATAGCTTTGACGTTCATGACATTCTCCCTGAGTCGAGGTATGAACATTTCACTATAGGCCACGTAATGCGTGGCCTGCGGGCAACCGACGAGGTGCTTTTATCAAGACGGTGTGGTGGGCTCCAGCAGTTGGGCGCCCGGCCCATACTCAGCGAGCTTATCGTCCTGATTGCGTAACGGGCACGCCTCCATCGATAAGCACCCGCAACCGATGCAGCCATTGAGCCTGTCGCGCAGCAGCACCAGTTTGTTGATGCGCTCATCCAGATCTTCACGCCACAACGCCGATAGGCGCTCCCAGTCGTGAACATTGGGGGCGCGCTCATCGGGCAAGGTGCGTAATGCCTCGCCAATGGTAGCCAGCGGAATGCCCAAGCGCTGGGCGATCTTGATCACCACTACGCGCCGCAATACATCCCGTGGATAACGCCGCTGGTTACCCGCATTGCGATTGCTCTTGATCAGCCCTTTTGCCTCGTAGAAGTGCAGGGCAGTAACCGCTACGCCGCTGCGAGCAGCGAGCTGCCCGACGCTGAGTTCCTTATTGAGCATGAACATCTCCCAAACAGTGCTTGACCTCGACTTAACTAGAGGTTTTACCCTGCGGGGCATCGAATCGCAAGATTCTGCCTACAAAGAGAGGGGAGTGTTCATGCAGGTATCGGAGAAGTGTCGCAGCTTCACTCAATTGATCGAGTTTCAGATCAACCCCCAGCAGCAAGATGCCCTGGTGGCGGCCTTGTCCACTCAAAGCGAGCGACTGGCCGAGGGCCACGATGGTTTTCTGAGTGCCAGCGTGCAGGTCAGCGAGGATGGCCGGCGGGTGCTCAATTACTTGCAATGGCAATCGCGCGCAGATGGCGAGGCGGCGTTCAAGTACTTCGAGCAGCGCGGCGAAGATTTCTGGACGCTGATTCGCGCCCACCAGGCAACGGCGGTGACCTTCGGTTCGTTCCAGGTGCTGCAAAGCTTCGAGCGCAGCCATGACAACGCGCTGCACTGTCGCCTAAATGGATAAATGCAGCATCCGCCCGCCCTGCACGTTTTCGCCAGGTCGACGTTTGTTCACCGCCAGCTCGCCGAGCTTGATCAAGCGCGAGCGCGTGACGTTGCGGCTCAGGCCCAGCAGGTTGGCGGTATGCACCTGGTTGTAATGGCTGAAGCGGTAGGCCGCACGTAAGAGTGCGTCTTCGACCTTTTCATGCAGGGCGCCGGCCTGTTCCTCGAACAGCGTTTGAAACGCCCGCGCCAGCAAGGCTTCGGCGCTGTTATCAATGTGGTGCGGGTTGTCGTCCTGGCGCTCGATACGCATGTTCGACAGGCGCAAATCGTCGCGCCCTATCACGCCCTTGTGACAGATCAGTAGGGTGTGATGGATGACGTTTTCCAATTCGCGGATGTTGCCTGGCCAGCTGTAGCTCTTGAGCTTGTGCTCGGCCTCACGGCTGATGGTGATCGGGCCGTAGCCCAGGCGCCGACGGTAGACTTCGATAAAGTGCCAGGTCAGCGGCAGGATATCGCCAGGGCGCTCGCGCAGTGGGCTGAGTTCCAGGCTGACTACGGCGAGACGGTAGTAGAGGTCCTCGCGGAAATGCCCGGCGTTGATGGCCTTTTCCAGTTGTACGTTGGTCGCGGCGAGCACGCGCACATCAATCGCAATGCTTTTGCGCGAGCCCAGGCGTACGACTTCACGCTCCTGCAATACCCGCAACAGTTTGACCTGGATCGCCATTGGTAGATCCCCGATCTCATCGAGGAACAAAGTACCGCCGTCAGCCTCTTCGAACCAGCCGGCCTTGGCACTCAGAGCACCGGTAAAGGCACCTTTGTCATGGCCGAACAGCTCGGCTTCCACCAGGGATTCGGAGAATGCCCCGCAGTTCACCGCCACGAACGGCCGGTTGCGCCGTGCGCTGAGGTTGTGGATATGGCGCGCCACCAGCTCTTTGCCGGTACCGGTTTCGCCGATGATCAACACGCTTGCGTCGCTGGGCGCCACTTGCTGGATGTGGTTGAGCAAGGCCTGGGATTTAGGGTCCTCAAAGACCTGAGCGGTGGCGCGGATCGAGGTCGCGAGTGTGGGGGAGGGCGGTAGGGTCAACAACTGCATGGGCACCTCGTTGAAGGGCTGTCGCCAGGGCAACGGTTGCGTAGCGAACAGTCGGGCTACGTGACGCCACTTATAAAGGGTTGGTTTTATTCCGTAAATGAATATATTTAAATATTTATAGATCTAAAGTGAATATGTGGGGCACGCTATCGAACCTGCTGTAACGGTTGATAGCGACTATCACGGGCGTTGATTTTTCATGGCAGGGGGGCGGGAGTAGCCTGTGTTCATTGACTCGAAACCTTCTCAGCAGGACCGCCGCCATGAACCGTCTACTCGCTATTTCGTTACTGTTTGTCATCTCTGTTCTCGCCGGGTGCGCGACTCACCCTTCACCTGAGATGCGCCCTTACACGGCAGAAGAAACCAAACAGTTGGCGTTGGAAGCGTTGAGTCGTCGCGGGTTGTCATTTGATGAATACCAACAGCAGCGTGCTGCCCTGACTGGCCAGCCACAGAAAACCTTTGGCTTTGATCAGCAGGCTGAAATGAACGCACAGCGCGCTGCACAGCGCAGCGGCCGTGCGAGTTGAGAGCCGGGTGACGACAGGTACGTCTTCCGGTTTGACGAGTTGATATCTGTCGGCTAGAACTTAGCCTTAGCAACGCATCACGGCTGCCTGATGCAGGCGGATGGTTGAGTCGAGTGTCTGATTTTTCCTGTCTCTTTGGCTTCGTGCCATGTCGTAGTTTCGCTGTGGAATAGCATTGCAAGACATTCCAAATTGAATGTACTTCGGGTTGCGCCAGCCGTTCGCGGCGCGTGACTCCGTGCTGGGTGCTTTCTGACGGGATCGTGAAACTGCGCAGTCTTTCTTCGATAGAAATACGCCTGGCCTGCCATTGAGGCTGGTGATCATGAGGATGTCGATCGGGTGGGGGTTGCTTGTTTCGCGCTGTGGTTGGGGTTTGTCCGGCTTGGTCTTCGCGTTGCTGAGTGTGGAGGTTTCGGCGGCGGCCTGTACGGCACCCGCCTACAAAGCTGGGTCCGTCTACGAACAAGGCGACCAGGTGCAGAACAAAAACCAGCAGGACAAAACCCACGAGTTTGAATGTTGGAAGGATACTGACAAGTCGCCGCACGGGCCGGGCAGTTGGCAATGGTGCAACCAGTCCGATTACAACCCCGGGCAGCCATCCTCTCATGGTGTCGAGATTTGGGGCGATGCCTGGAAGGATCTGGGGGAATGCGGTGGCTTCCAGGGTAACCGTCTGACCCTGAACTTCAGCACGTTAAGCGGCCGGGGGCCGATCAGCCAGCCAACCCCGGGCGTGGCGCGGGCCGATCAGGTAGTCACTGGCGTATTGCGCTGCAAAGCCGAGGAGATCCCGATCAGTGCCAAGTCCGGCGAAACCATTCACCTCGATAACCTGAAGGCCTGCGACTACCAACTGGTGATGAACCCCGCTGGTGGGTTTGTGCCCTTGAACACACCGCGTATCGTTTCCTTCCAGCGAGAGGAGGGTGAGGAACAGGCGGTCACCCTGAAGTATCGGCCACCGGTGCAGGTGGGCAGGCTCAGCGGCCTGCCAGGGGTCAAGATTGAATTGTTTGCCCAGGGGCTGATACAGCCTCGGCAGATGGCGATGGGCAAGGACGTGCTCTATGTGGGCTCCAGTGCGATTCCATCCTACGTCTATGACGGGAAAATCGCCGATATGATCTATGCCTTACCCCTGGACAATGCCGGCAAACCTACCGGCATTTACGTGATTGCCAGCGGGTTGGAGGAGCCGCACGGGGTGGTGTATCGCGACGGTGATTTGTACTACTCGACCACTGGCGGCCTCTATCGTTTGCGCGATGCCGATGCGCATTACAAGGATCCTTCGCCTGAGCGGGTGTTCAAGTTCCCCGCCGACGATGCGCCATTTCCTCTGCCTTCGGTGGCGTCTGGCTCAAGCACGCGCTTCTGGCATATGAAGCACCCTTTGCATTTCAACCCGCTGGATCCCGCCGACACTGGCCTGTACACCGCTGTCGGCATTCCTTGCAACCTGTGCATGATCCCCCCTGACCCGCGTTACGGCACGTTACTGCGTTATGACACCGTGACCGGTAAAGCGCAGATTCTTGCAAAAGGGGTGCGCAACTCTGTGGGGTTCGACTGGAACCCGCAGACCGGTGAAGTCTGGTTCACCGACAACAACCGCCAGGGCTACCCCAACCCCGACGAAATCAACCGCATCAGCGGTCCAAACCTGCACTTCGGCGTGCCCTATCTGTTTGGCAAAGGTACGCCGGGTTTCACCGATGAGGAGTTTGGCAACCCGGGGGTGATCCAGCCGCCCTTGGTTCAGGGAGCGATTGTTTCCGATAAGTCCCGGCAGCAGATCGACCCGAAAGACTACGTGCCGGCCGCCTTTGAATTGGGTACCAACACCGCACCCCTGGGGCTGAAGTTCTGGAGTGGTTACCCGGCTCGCACACGTTCGCAGAACATGCTGGTTGCCGTGCATGGGGCGGGCACGGCCGAGCGGCCGGGTATGGATGTGCGACTTGTCTCGATCCAGGACGGAACGCGAGTGGTCAATCAGATCCCGTTGATCAATGGGTTTATCCAGGACCCCCTGCGTTTCGATGTGTATTGCCTGGACGACTCCTGCATTGGTCGGCCGGCTGACTTCCTGGCGCTACCGGACAACAGCCTGCTGATCTCCGATGACGTCGCCGGGGTGATCTATCGCGTCAGTTATGACCCAACAGGGTTGCCGAATACAGAGTTGACCCTGCGGCCGGCGCTCGCACCGGCACCTGAACTGGAGAATGAGATGATCAGTGGCACGCTGATCGCTCCGGGCGGTAATACCCGCCAGTTCCATACATCGTTGAACCCTGCTGACAGTTATGCCGCCTTGGTGCTCAAGGGGCTGCCCTACGGGACTTACCAGGTTCGGCTCAATGATGTGAAAAACTGGATTCCGCAGACGCGCAATACTTCACTCACCTTGTCTGCTGACGACAACAAGCACGTGTTGAACATGCAGTACCGTGAGCGGCCGATCAAGCTGGATATCAAGATCACGGTATTGGCTCCGCCCAAGCCTGCGTCAGTAACGGATTCCAGTTGGCATTTCACCCTCAAGCTCAAGGGCTCTACGAGCACCGAGCCCAAAGTGGTGCAGGTGCCTTGGGGCGAAAGTGTCACCGAGCTTCTGGACTATGGGGATTACGAGGTCATCTATCCCTTTTACCCACAGGAGCTGCCACAGCCGGAACAGGTAGCGCTGCGTATCAACGAGGACAGCCAGGACGAGCAACTGTTACCTATCAGTTACCGTCATGAACCGAAATTGGGCGAAACAGTGCTTGCCGAATCCTGCACCAAATGCCACGCGGTGGAGTTTTTCAACAACCTGCGCATGGCGGTTGCATGGAGCAGTGCTGGCCAGGATGCGTTGGTGCGGCAAATCCAGAGCATGCCGGTGGCCGGGCATTGCGACGCCACCTGCGCTACCGAAATCAGCAAGCATTTGTTTGAGGTGGTGTGGGCGCCCTACCTGAGCCCGAACGAGGCTCACGGCAAGCGGCAGTTGCGCTTGCTGACGCGCGATGAATACGCGGCCAGTGTCAAGGACATACTGGGTGTGGAGGTCAATACTCAGAAGCTGCCGGCAGATAAATCCGAGAAAGACTTCAAGTTCCCAGGTGAAGCCAGCAAAGGGCTGCTGCAGGCTGAAGACATCAAGCAGCTGTATGGCATGGCGGTGTCGATCGCCGAGCAGGTGGCACCTCAACGTGTAAAACGCTTCAAATCCACTGCCGGTACCCTTGAGGTCAGTGCCCTGGGTTATCAAGTGTTCCGCCGTCCTTTGAGCCCGTCTGAGTTGTCGCGTTATCAGGCGGTGTTGGATGAGCACGGAGAGCGGGCGCTGATCGCTGCGCTGCTGTTGTCGCCCAACTTCCTGTATCGCTCGGAGTTGGGCCAGGCTGTCGCACGGCAGGCCGAGGTCTACAAACTGACCCCTTATGAGACCGCAACTGCATTGTCCTACACCTATCAAGGCACCACTCCGGACGCGCAACTGCTGGCCAAGGCAGAGCGCAACGAGTTGCAGACAGTGCAGCAAATCAGCGCAGAAATAGACCGAATGATGCGCAGTGAGCGCGGGCTTGAGCAGTTCAATCGGTTCATCAGTTACTACATCAAGACTCAGCGCGGGGTGCAGGAGAAGCCCGGCCTGAGCGCACAGATGATCCAGTTGATGACCCAGGAGCAGGCCCTGTTGACCCGTCACGTGATGCTCGACGGCAAGGGGACGTTGGACGAGCTGTTCAACCCCGGTGTGACGTTCCTCAACAAGGCTCTGGCCGAACACTACGGTATCGGCGGCGTAACCGGTGACACGCTGCACAAAGTCGCCGTGGATGAGAAACGGGGTGGCTTGTTGCACTTGGGGCTTTTTCAGGCCTCTACCTCTGACTATCAGGTCACCTCACTGGTCAAGCGCGGCATTGCCATTCGCGAGCAGCTTTTCTGCCGGGAGTTTGGGGCGCCGGTCGAAGCCGAGCCCACAGAGCCGGCCTACCCTGCGCGTGCGATCAGTACCCGTGAACGCTGGGACCTGATTAATGGTGAGCAGGCTTCGGGAGGGCGTTGCTGGCAGTGTCATCAGTACATGAACGACACCGGGGCATCGATGGAGCATTACGACGCTGCCGGGCGCTATCGCCAGCAGGAGCCTGCCTACAACTACGCGCAGTTCCCTGTGCAGTTGCCGATCAAAGCGTCCGGTCCGTTCATTGGGGTTGATGGCGCGGTGCCTATCGACGATGTGCGCGGTATTTCCAAGCTGATCGCGCACAACTCGGCGTCTCTGTTCTGCATGGCGGATAGCTATTTCCGTTTCGCTTCGGGCAACAAATCCGACGAGTCCACTTCCGCAACGGTCAAGGCATTGGTCGACGGGCTGAAGGGCAATGGCTCATTACCAGCGATGCTGCGCACGCTGGGCACCTCCAACGCGTTCCAATTCAAGACGCAGAGGGATTGATCATGGATATCTTGAAAAGTCGTCGTCGCTTTCTGACCGGCCTGGCTGCGGTAGGTGTGTTCGGCCCGCTCACCCAGTGTGGCCTGGCGCGCATGGCCTTGGCCGGGCAAAGCCAGCAGGCCAGGTTGAAGGTGGTTTTCTTTGTGGTACCTGATGGCCTGGCAGTCGACTCTGCAACCGCCTATTCCAGTGATGGTCGAGGCCTCTGGCATCCCGTTGCCGAAGCTTTGGACACTTCCGACTTCCAGCTCAACGAGGTCAGCCAGGAGCTTGCGGCCTATAAAAACCAGTCCTTGTACCTGCGTGGCACGATTCTGGGCCCCGGCAATGAAGGCCATAACGGCTGGACGTGGGCGTTGCGCGACCGTGAGAAGAAGATGGCGTCGATTGATGTGTTGCTTGGTCGCCATATGCCGGGGACCGATCCGTCCCAGCGGAGTCTTTTTGCCGGACCGCATTCAGGCATTGACGGGACCGCCTGGCAGGTATCCTGGGAAGGGCCGGAAAATGGCGGCGCAATGCGCAGGCCTGAGCAGGACCCGGTGTTGATGTACGAGAAAATCTTTGGCACGGTCAGTCGTGAGGTGCGCGAGCAGCAGGTGCGGAACAGGCATGTATTTGATCCGGTGCTGGCGGATATCAACGAGCTGCGAGGCAGGCTTGCGGGGGCGCAAAAACAGAAGCTCGATATGCAGCTTGATTCGGTTGAGCAGGTCATGAAAGACATGGAAGAAACTCTGCCACCCATTGGCGAATGTTCGCCTTTGCAGATGGACACGTTGCCGTTCAAATCTGCGGAATTTCGTAACCAGGTACAGCATCACCACCATCAGGTGGTTGCCACAGCGCTGGGGTGTGGCATCACGCGTGTAGCGACGATTCAAGTCGGGCGCTCGGCGGAGTCGCTCAATATCCTGGACGTCAGTAATGTGACCAACCCCCATGATTGCGCCCATCGTTATGCCGGGCTGGACGTATGGAAACGATCCCGGCAGTGGTATACCCAGCGAGCCAAGTTGTTCATGGACGAGTTGGCGAAGCGTGCCGATCCCGACGTGCCGGGTGACAGCCTGCTTGAACACACGCTTGTGGTATTCACCAGCGAGATGGCCGATGGTGCCCCCGAGCATACGAAGGATATGCCGCTGGTACTGATGGGCGGGGCCAGCGGGTTGTTGAAGAGCGGCGATGGCGCAGGACGCTATTTCAACATCACGACCCAGGGTGATCGTCAACAAGAAGGCAACCCGGTCATTGGCAATAAAATGGTCGATATGCAGCGAATCTGGGCCACCATCGCCCGGGCAGCCGGAACCGATGTGCCCTACAACGGAAACATCGATCCGGTGAGCGGGTTGTTTACTAACGTTTGAGTCGCCTGGAGCTGCACTAAAAGCCGAAAAGTCCGTATGGCGGATTTTTCGGCTTTTTGCATTTGCACCCAATCGCCTTTGAGCCTGTTAAGCTGAAAATCAGGAGCGTTCCTACGCACATTTACATCACGTGGTTCTTCTTCAATGGCACTCGATCAGTTAAACCTGACGACCTCTGTTCTGTTCGATGCCCCCGGGAGGCCGCTCTCGGGAACACGCTCTGCGAGTTTTACGCCATGAATAAACGTCCGTTGTATTTCGACTATGCCGCCACCACGCCAGTGGATGAGCGAGTTATCCAGGTGATGGTCGAATGCCTGGGTTTCAATGCCAATTTTGGCAACCCTGCGTCCAGTTCCCATGCATTCGGCCAGGCGGCCCGGCAAACGGTTGAGCAGGCGCGACGGCAGGTAGCCGAATTGGTCGGCGCCCAGCCTGAGCAAATTGTCTGGACTTCCGGTGCCACCGAGTCCAACAACCTTGCGATCAAAGGGGTGGCCCAGGCGCGAGGGCTGGCGGGTGGGCATATCATCACCAGCCAGATCGAGCACAAGGCCACACTCGACACCGCGCGGCAGTTGCAGGAAGCCGGCGTGGCTGTGACCTATCTGGTGCCCGATGCCGATGGCTTGATCAGCGCTCAGGCTGTCAGTGAGGCATTGCGTGAGGACACCTTCCTGGTGTCGTTGATGCTGGTCAATAATGAACTGGGCACCCTTAACGACATTCCGGCTATCGGCGCGCGGGTGCGTGAGCAGGGCGCGCTGTTTCACGTGGATGCGGCACAGGGGGCGGGCAAGGTTGCCATTGACCTGGCGCAGTGGTCGGTGGATTTGATGTCTTTTTCCGCCCACAAGCTCTACGGCCCAAAAGGCATTGGCGCGCTGTACGTTGGGCCTCGTGCGCAGCAGAAAGTGTTGGCACAGATTCATGGCGGCGGCCACGAAGGTGGCTTGCGTTCGGGCACCCTGGCGACGCATCAGATTGCGGGCATGGGCACGGCGTTCGCTCTGGCGGCGGCGTACTTTGCTGAGGAAAAGGCGCAGATCGTGGCCTTGCGTGAGCGCTTGTTGGAGCAGTTGGCTTCGATTCCCGGAGTACGCCTCAATGGCAGCCCAACCCAGCGTATTCCCCACACTCTCAGCCTGACGTTCAGCGAAGGCGAATTCAATGCTGCCGCCTTGAGTGCGGGCATTGCCTTTTCGGCGACTTCAGCGTGCAATTCGGCTAGCAATGCACCGTCCCACGTCCTGGTGGCCCTGGGGCATGATGCCCGCAGCGCTGGTCGCACTATTCGCTTGAGCCTGGGCCGGTTCACCACCGAGCGGGATATCGACGACGCTGTGCAATTGATCAAGACGGTACAGGCCAGCGCACCAGCGTTCTGGGCTGTCTGATACTTCATTTGCAATACATAACAATTATTAGTGGTTAGCAGGAGACACAATGAGTACGCAGCCTTTGACCCATGGAACGGTTCCCCAGCGCTTGGCGCATACCCGTGAACTGATGCGCCGCGAAGGCATTCACGCCCTGCTGGTGCCGTCGGCGGACCCGCACTTGTCCGAGTATTTGCCGGGTTACTGGCAAGGGCGCCAGTGGTTGTCCGGTTTTCATGGTTCGGTGGGCACCCTGATCGTCACGGCGGAGTTTGCCGGGGTCTGGGCAGATAGCCGTTATTGGGAACAGGCGACCAAGGAGCTCAAGGGCAGCGGTATCGAGTTGGTGAAGCTGCAACCGGGTCAGCCTGGACCGTTGGAGTGGCTGGCCGAGCAAACCCCTGAGGGTGGCGTGGTGGCGGTGGACGGTGCGGTCATGGCCGTGGCCTCGGCACGTACCCTGGGTGGCAAGTTGGCCGAGCGTGGCGCGCGTCTGCGTACCGATATCGATGTGCTCGATGAAGTCTGGCAAGACCGCCCGGCGTTGCCGAACCAGCCGATCTATCAGCATCTGCCGCCCCAAGCCACCGTCAGTCGTGGCGAGAAACTGGCCGCCTTGCGCGCCAGTTTGAAAGACAAGGGCGCCGATTGGCATTTCATCGCGACGCTGGATGACATCGCCTGGCTATTCAACCTGCGCGGCGCTGATGTGTCGTTCAATCCGGTGTTTGTGTCCTTTGCCTTGATCAATCAGCAACAGGCCACTTTGTTTGTGGCGTTGGGCAAGGTCGATGCGCAACTGCGGGCGGTGCTTGAGCAGGATGGCGTGACCCTGCGTGATTACAGCGAGGTGGCGCAAGCACTGCGAGCGGTACCGGCGGGCGCAAGCTTGCAAGTAGACCCCGCCCGCGTCACCGCCGGCTTGCTGGAAAACCTCGACGCGGGCGTCAAGCTGGTTGAAAGCCTAAACCCCACCACACTGGCCAAATCCCGCAAGAGCCTGGCGGACGCGGAACATATCCGCCAAGCCATGGAACAGGATGGGGCGGCGCTGTGCGAATTCTTTGCCTGGCTCGATAGCGCCCTGGGCCGTGAGCGCATTACCGAACTGACGATTGACGAGCACCTGACCGCTGCGCGTACCCGCCGTCCCGGCTATGTATCGCTGAGTTTCAACACCATTGCCGCCTTCAACGCCAACGGCGCGATGCCGCATTACCATGCCACCGAAGAAGAGCATGCGCTGATCGAAGGTGATGGCTTGCTCTTGATCGACTCCGGCGGCCAGTACCTGGGCGGAACCACGGACATCACGCGGATGGTGCCTATCGGTACACCGAGTGAGGAGCAGAAACGCGATTGCACGCGAGTGCTCAAGGGCGTGATTGCTCTGTCCCGTGCGCAGTTCCCCAAGGGCATTCTTTCACCATTGCTGGATGCCATTGCCCGTGCGCCGATCTGGGCAGAAGGGGTCGACTACGGTCACGGCACAGGCCACGGCGTAGGTTATTTCCTCAACGTGCATGAAGGCCCGCAGGTGATTGCCTATCAGGCTGCTGCGGCGCCACAAACGGCGATGCAGCCAGGGATGATCACTTCAATTGAGCCGGGTACTTATCGCCCTGGCCGTTGGGGCGTGCGCATTGAGAACCTGGTGTTGAACCGTGAAGCGGGCAAGACCGAGTTTGGCGAATTCCTCAAGTTCGAAACCCTGACCCTGTGCCCGATTGATACCCGCTGCCTGGAGCCGTCGTTGCTGACGGCGGATGAGCGTGAATGGTTCAACGCGTATCACGCCCAGGTGCGTGAGCGTTTGAGCCCGCTGCTCAAGGGTGCAGCGCTTGAATGGTTGCAGGTGCGCACTGCGGCGATTTGATCGGTTGCGGCCAAGGCATTGCCGGCCGCAATCAACATCTAGCTGAGGGCTTCACGCACAAAGTCCAGACGGTCCTGGCCGAAGAACAGCTGGTTTCCTACAAAGAAACTGGGAGCGCCGAACACGCCGCGTTTAATGGCTTGTTCGGTTTTGTCCTTGAGAGCGTCCTTGACGGCTGCATCATTGGACAGGGCCAGTACCTGCTCGGGATCGAACCCCTGTTCGGTGAGCACATTGGCCACGACCTCTGGGTCGCCCAGGTGACGGCCCTCTACCCAGAGTGCGCGGAACAGGCAGTCGATGAAGTCGAGGAAGCGCTCAGGCTGGTGGATTTGAATGCCGGTGACGGCGCGCATCAGCACCAAGGTATTGATGGGAAAGTGTGGGTTGAACCTGAGCGGCACGTTGTAGCGTTTGGCGTAACGCGTCAGGTCATCGAGCATATAGCGACCCTTGGCGGGTACCATGATCGGCGAGGTATTGCCCGTGGCCTTGAATACACCGCCCAACAGCATCGGTTGATACACCACCTGTGCGCCCGTTTTGGCGCACAGCGCCGGCAACTGGGTATAGGCCAGGTAAGTGGCGGGGCTGCCGAGATCAAAGAAGAACTCCAGGGTTTTACTCATGGTCTGTACTCACTACTTATTGTTATAGAGGGAGTCACCAGGTTTCGTTCCAGGGGCGCAGGTCCAGTTCGAACGTCCAGGCGTCCCGTGGCTGGCGATGCAGGAACCAGTAGTTGTCGGCAATATGGTCCGGGTTGAGGAGGGCGTCCTGATCCTTGAGGGCGTATTTTTGCGGGAAATTCTCGCGAATGAAGTCGGTATCGATTGCACCGTCGACCACCACATGGGCGACATGGATGTTCATCGGGCCTAACTCCCGCGCCATGCTTTGTGCCAGGGCGCGTATCCCATGCTTGGCGCCAGCGAAGGCGGCAAACCCCGCGCTTCCGCGCAAGCCGGCGGTGGCGCCGGTGAACAGGATAGTGCCGCGGTTACGCGTGACCATGCGCTTGGCGACTTCCCGTGCGTTCAGGAAACCGGAGAAGCACGCCATCTCCCAGATCTTGAAGTACTTGCGTGCGGTTTCTTCCAGAATGCTGCACGGCACATTGGCGCCGATGTTGAAGACGAACGCTTCAATAGGCCCCAGCTCGGTTTCGATTTGCTCGACCAGCGCGATCACCTCTTCTTCTTTGCGGGCATCACAGGCAAAGCCATGGGCTTCACCGCCTGCCAATTGAATGCTGTCCACCAGGGGCTGCAGTTTGTCAGCGCTGCGACGGGTGACGCAGGCGATGTAGCCTTCGCGGGCAAAACGTTTGGCTATGGCGCCGCCGGTCGCGTCACCGGCACCCACTACTAATACGATTTTCTTGTTGTGCGGCATGGGAACTCCATTGGCTCGATGATCGAGCAGGAGTTTAGCCTTCGTGCCGCAATTGGCCGGAATTTAAGATGAGCAGTCAGGAAAGACTGCTCGGGCAGCTATTTGCAGATGACGATCATACTGCGGCTGGTATAGCCGGCAGGGTTGAGGCCGAAGGGATAGTCCCCAGGCTCCTCGGAGTTGTCGCCGGATTTGGCTATCACCCGGTAGCCCTTGGCACCGCATGAGTTGGCTGCACTGGTGTAGCACTGGTCCCAGGAGGAGGACAGGCCAGAACAGTTGATATGCAGCCCTTTTTTACCCCGTTTCACTTCTGTTTTTGTGGTTGCAGCACAGCCAGCGATGCCCACAACCAGCAACAGTATCAAAATTCGTTTCATTCCCATCCTTAATAGCCGCCCTGCAGAAGAACAGAGCCGCTTTACTCGCTCTGGAGCGAAGCGTTCATGCTGTCCGTGTCGAAATTCTCCATGAATGACATTCGGTTACGGTCTAAACATGGCCTAAATGAGCGGCAAATACCAGAGCTGGCTTTAAAGATGATCAGTCGGCAGGCACCAGTGGTTTGGATTCGTTGCGCATCGTCAACGTGGCGCCTACGGAAGCCAGGATAATGCAGGTGATGGCCAGCCATTGGGCCAGGGATAAGTGCTCATGCAGAAAGAGCAGGCCGGAGAGGGCGCCGAACGCCGGTTCGATGCTCATGAGCGTGCCGAAGGTGCGAGCAGGGAGGCGAGTCAGTGCCACCATCTCCAAGGTGTAGGGCAAGGCGGTGGACAGAATCGCGACGCCAATGGCGATAGGGATCAGGGCGGGCGTCAGCAGTGCGGCGCCCGCATGCACGATGCCGATCGGTGCGACGAACAGGGCGGCAATCATTACGCCGAGTGCGGCGGTCTGTACACCATTGTCGTTCCCAGCCTTTTGGCCGAACAAAATATACAGGGCCCAGCATCCGCCTGCGCCCAGTGCGTACGCCGCGCCGACCCAGTCGATACCGCTACTGGCCTCGCCCGTCGGAATCAACAGCAGCAGGCCGATGATAGCCAGGGCAATCCACAGGAAGTCGACAGCTCGGCGCGAGGCATAGATAGCGACGGCAAGCGGGCCTGTGAATTCGAGTGCTACGGCAATCCCCAGCGGTACGGTGCGAAGGGACATATAGAAGAGGAAGTTCATGCCGCCCAGCGCCATCCCGTAAATGATCACCGTGCGCAAGGACTTGGCTGTCAGCGTGGCGCGCCATGGGCGTAATAGCACCAGCATGATCACACTGGCGAAAATCAAACGCAGAGCAGTGGTGCCTTGTGCGCCAACAATAGGAAACATGCTTTTGGCCAATGACGCACCGGATTGGATGGACGCCATGGCGATCAATAGCAGGCCGATCGGAAACAATACGGATGCCAGGCTGCGAGGTGGAGTGGTCATTGCGGTAGTTCTTCCGAAGTCATGATCGATAAATACCTGGCGCTATGATGCTTAACTGTCAACGAATGAGCAATATATTGCTCAAATACTGACTTGTAGCTGTCTATATAGTGGGGATATCGGGTTTTTGAGGTATTTGATAGAAAAACCGAATAATTGGGTTGACGGCAGATTCTGGAAGCCTATAATTCGCCCCACTTCCGGCGCAGTCGAAACGGAAAACTCCTTGGCAAACAATGAGTTACGCATTTTTCGGCAGCAAGTTGCTTCAGTTCATCGAAGCCAGAAGGAAGTTGAAAAAGAGGTGTTGACAGCAGCGTGTAACGCTGTAGAATTCGCCTCCCGCTTACGAGAGATCGCAAGCGCAAGTGGTTGAAGTTGTTGAAGAAAT